>NZ_CP157744.1 GCF_030717995.2 Methylomarinum sp. Ch1-1
TGGTCGATCAAATTCTTAAACCAGAAAGCTTTTGTCGGTCAGTGTAATCATTACACTGACTAACGGCTGAAACCATCAGAGTGTATCAATCGATGAGTGTAATGATTACACTCATTAAAAAATTGCGATTCTGTACCTTCAGACCGTCAGTGTAATGGTTACACTCGCGTCTATTGGTCGATCGAATTCCTAAGGTAAAGCCTTTATAGCTGAGTGTAATCATTACACTGACTAACGGCTGAAACCATATAGCTTCTATTCGCAGAGTGTATCAATCGATGAGTGTAATGATTACACTCATTGAAAAACTGCGATCCTAATTCCTATTTTGCCAAGCATTTTGCGCCTTCAGACCGTCAGTGTAATGGTTACACTCCCGTTTATTGATCGATCAAATTCTTAAACCAGAAAGCTTTTGTCGGTCAGTGTAATCATTACACTGACTAACGGCTGAAACCATCAGAGTGTATCAATCGATGAGTGTAATGATTACACTCATTAAAAAATTGCGATTCTGTACCTTCAGACCGTCAGTGTAATGGTTACACTCCCGTTTATTGATCGATCAAATTCTTAAACCAGAAAGCTTTTGTCGGTCAGTGTAATCATTACACTGACTAGCTTCTGCAACCATATATTTGCTACTTGCAGAGTGTATCAATCGATGAGTGTAATGGTTAGATCGGGGGGGGGGTAAATTACCAAATGAAATTTATCGAGCAATACTCTTTGATAAATAAGTGTAATGATTACACTAGCGAGGATGCCGCCCTTAAATTTCGACAAACGGCATAATTAGCCAGGCGAGTGTAATGATTACACTCATTAATTCCATTAAAAATGGACACCAATTTATTTAAAACAACCCTCTAATTTGGATGAGTTGAGGTTATTTAATGTATGTATAATACAACATATAGTGTAAGCAATTGACTACATATTCAGTTGTGTAAGTCATCATCCATGATAACTAGATTCCGGCAATCCAGTCGCTAGAAAAAACCAATAGGGCGATGAGGATCGATGTCAACATCAAGGACGCGGTTGTGACCAGGGAAGGGATAGGTTCTTCCCCCGGACGTCGAAATGTTGATACCAGCAAGTGTATTCATTGAGTACTCGGTGAGTACATAATTGCTATGTTGCGCTGTCCGAAAACGTACAAAATTCAAGCCTCTCAACAGTTATGCGTCTAATAACAGCGGCCATGATAACAAGTGGTACAGATGGATCGATATAGTCCGGAGGTTCATGATTTGCTCCGAATAAGGCTGCACTAATTGATTCATGCCATGCGCGACGCCATAAATCATTGGGCAATAAGATGGTATGTTGAGAATCTTTGTTACGAAGGCCTTCGCAATCAATAATCATTTGCTTACGATACGGAGTTCGCTCATTATCTAGAAATAATTCCAAGGCTTCGATAATCCATTTCGTTTTTTCACGAAAGCCATAATCATTGAGTATCATTTGTTCTTGCATTGCCTTGGTTGACGCTTTCGGCAACTTAAATGTAACACGCGTGCAATCCTTTTTTTGTGGTGGCTCAGGAAGTTCAATTACACCGTCTAAGGAAGATGTATCAATACGCTTTTTCATTTGGATAACAGTTTAATCATATTATGCCAAGCTTGCTCAACCTCTGCTGGATTAGTCCAATCAAGATCTGATGGCAATTCCAAGTCCATAGACTGATTAACCGTTTCCATGATTTTTTTAATCGCCGAAAATTGGTTAACCTTCATTCGGCCAAGAAAAATTGAGGCTTTTTTGGGACTGTTACGCTTAGACTCTGGTACTGGCTCAGCAGAGACCGTTTCCTCATCCTCAGAAGGCTCAGACTGCTTGGAAGCTAATTCTGGGAGAAACCCGCTAATAACTGCTTCACGAGCCTGAGCTAAGCTAACTTGATTATTGATAACAGCTTGATAGATCTCTTTATCGGCTCTGGCGATTTGAAGATATAAAAAACAAGTACGACGTGATTTTTTAATCGTTTTTTCAAGTTTTTCAGCTGTAATAGGGGTTTCATGAATCTTTTGATGAAACTCGTCAAGATCATGTATAGCTTTAATAATTTCACCTGGAGACAGTTCTTCTCTTTGTAAATTTTCAATTAAGGAAGTCGCTCTATCTTTGAATTGATCGGATTGTCTTGGTCTGACAAATGCACGAATTTGAGTTTCTTGAAGTAATAAATGAGCAAGATAACGTCGTTCACCAGCACGAACTTCATACTTGTCGTCATCATTAACAAAAACAATGATAGGATGGTAAAGGCCGTCATCCTTGATCGATGCAGCCAGCTCTTTGATACTGATAAAAAATTGTGCTTTTTCTGAGTCAGAAGATTTTTCAAGGTCAATTTCATTGCGTGCATGCGCTATGATCTCGTTAACACTGACTTTTCCGATGAAACGGGCATTATGTTGATCAAGGACTACAGAATCGACCGAAATATACATTAGAGAACCTTCGCCGCCCGGCTGGGTACGCGAAGCCTCGTCACTGATCATTCCAAAAATGTTGTCGTCTTTGATTCGAAGTTTTTTTGCAGCCATTTGCTTATCCAAAAACGCGCTTAAAAATCTCTTTACACACTTTGGTTGCTTCAAGTCGTAATGGATTTTTAGGAGGTAAATCAAAAATAGAATCAGCTTCAACGATCATACTTTCTTTATAACCGACCCGATCAGACAGATAATACGGCAAGATATAAGACTTCAGCTTAGGATCGCGAGAAAGCTCGTGAAGATGCTCTTTATGTATAATTGTTTGCTTCCTAAATTTATTTGGCAATATCCCGGATATCTTCAGCTGATCATTTTTTGGACGAGATCCATTTAATGACTGTACTAAGCCAAACATACTGAGCAATCCTTCAATACTGGGGACCTCCATTTCAGACGGGATAACAACATTAGAAGAAGAGAAAAGTGCAGCCGAAGTCAAAGGGCCCTTTGAAGGACGAGTATCAATTAAGATTAGATCATAGGCGTCAATAACACCTTCGAGACGAACAAACTTATAAAGTCGGTTTAGGACTTTGGTAAATACATCTGATTGCGTAACCATCTCGACTTTCTGTAAGTCAGCTGAATGACCTGGTAATATTTCGATGGATTCGTGTCGCTTTGTTGGATAGACCACGGGAAAGTCACTAATCCATATGTCGGCCGCGGAACTTCGTCCTGAGGTCCATTCAGAATCATTTGGATCCCACTCAGGATGGATAGGGGGCACAAATTCATAAGTTTTATCAGTATTGATGTAATCCATTTCGACAAAACGTCGGGAAAGGTTGGTTTGTGGATCAAGATCAATAACCAATACTTTCATCTTTTGTCGGGCAGCATAGTCAGCAAGAAGCATGGTAGTAAAGCTTTTGCCTGTCCCGCCTTTATTGTTGGCAATAGTTAGTGTTCTTGCGTGTTTTTTCTGTGACATAGAGAAAAGTCTTGAAGTAGAAATGAAGCTTGTGTATCAATTTTGTAATATTAAATTTTAAAAGTCAATAATTATAATAATAGATCATTGTAAGATGGATTTGTAAGAGTTACTAAAATTCATCAATCAAATTGCGTATTGAAACAAACAACTTTTTGGAGGTGATAAAAAATGACGCATTAAATTACATCTTTTTTTAGCGTTATTTTTCAAGTCGAAAAGGCCAAACGCACCACTATTTTTGCGAAAGCTTGTTTTGGGTATCCCAGCCCAATCAAGCGGCAAAAATTACGTGGCAACTATTGCCTTCGGCGGCCCCGATTCGTCCTGCGTCCGTGCCACTCCGCCACATCATCGTAAACTCGATGCGGGCTCCGTCGCACTCCCACAAATGACTTGACGCCGTGTCGGGAAGCCTTTTATTTTGTCTCCACCTTCGCTATCGCTACGATTCCGACAAAACAACCGGCCCTACGGCTATCGGGGACTAAAAATCTTCACTTCGCTCACGCTCCGTTTCCAAGATTTTCTGCGAATGTAACTACAATGACGGTTAGACGAAAGTTGGCTTGATCAGAATTTAACTGAACTACTTATGAGGACCGCTTTAATGCGTTAATCACAATCAAATAGACAAACAATATAAATAATAAATATTTTTTAAAGAATAATATATATTTAAAGAACGGTGTATGTAGCTGATTTATAAGTATTTTTTATGACTTAAGGTGAAAGAAATTGATAAAGGTGAAAAAAATTGATAAGTCAAACGTGAAAAAAATTGTTAAACGTGAAAAAAATTGATACGAAAAGTGTAAAAAAATGATGCACCGGTGAAAACATTTGTTACAGGGGTGAAAACAATTGATTTCTCTGGATCATAAGGCGCACACCGAAGGTGCTTTGTATTTGAGGTGAAAGAAATTGATAAAACCTGCACTGGGAAGCAACTGGTGGTATGCGATTTGGCGCCCAAAGGTGAAAAGAATTGATAAAAGATCGGGCATGAAATGGCGTGATCCGATGGCGCTTTTGTATTTAAGGTGAAAGAAATTGATAAAACCTGCACTGGAAAGCAACTGGTGATATGCGATTTGGCGCCCAAAGGTGAAAAGAATTGATAAAAGATCGGGCCTGAAATGGCGTGATCCGATGGCGCTTTTGTATTTAAGGTGAAAGAAATTGATAAAACCTGCACTGGAAAGCAACTGATGATATGCGATTTGGCGCCCAAAGGTGAAAAGAATTGATAAGCATACTCGCTGGTTCGTTAGTAAAAGAGGAGGAAATGTTAAGTGAAAAAAATTATATTTCTTACCACTCAAGAAATTAAACAGGATAAAGATAGCTATGACTTATTGTAGCTAAGTCAATTGATTTCAATCACTTAGAATTAATCACTTTATGCTATTTGCTGTCTTGATGAGTCTATGTAAAATCTTTTGACTGTTTCGCCTTGTAGTATTAAATTATAAGTACTAGCATGTTAGGTGACTGAATAGACTCCTTTATATAGACTCTGATACCGATTCTTAATGAATTTGATAAAAAACACTGAATGGCAAATGCCAGAGAAGTTTGCCAAACATAGCGCGGCAATTTACGTCAAAGGCAAACTAAACTTGAGGCATCGCCAGGCTTACAATATCTTGTTGGCTTACGCACAAAAAAACGGCTTTGCTCAAGGCGATATCTATGAGATGAGTCTTAAGCTAATGCTTGAGGAGCTCGGATACACATCTAATAATCGAAAACACTTTATCAAGCTATTAACGGAATTGGCTGAAATCCCGGTAACCTTCAATGCCTTCGGAAATGATCGGAAGAACCAAGAAAAGTGGCGTGGTTTTACAAGGCTTTTAGCAGATATTGCTTTTTCTAATACGAATCACATTCGCTATTCATTTCCGCCACAGCTTAACGAGTTACTCAAAAACCCATCGATTTACGCTTACATAAATATTTCTGTTCAGAATAACTTTAATACCAAGTATTCTTTGCCGTTGTACGAAATTTTTTCTGAATTGATTAAAAGCAGCGGTAGTGGAAGTTATACGTTAAACCTTAATCGGCTAAAGGACTTTTTCGTGCTCCCCCCAAGCTACGAAGAATATAAAGTCTTCAATCGAGCAGTCATCAAACCGAGCTTGAAGGAAATAAATGAATACACTGAGCTGAATGTTGAACTCAGCAAGACGATTAAAGAAAGTAAGCGAGTTTCTGGGTTAGTCTTCAATATTTCTTTGAAACCAGGTGAAGAAAGGGTTGTTTCATTGCATCAGCTTGATGATATGGAAATCACACCTGAGATTACAAATGCATTTTTAATGTTGGAAGAGCGTCTTGGTGAACGTAATAGCAAGGTCATTCAGCTTATAAAAAACTATCCAGTTCGACAGATTGTTGAAAATATTCAATATGTAGATGACATTAAGCAGCGTCGTGAGATGGAAGGCGGTGAGCCCATTACTGGCGGCTATTATGTTAATGCAGTTAAAAAAGATTATGCTGACAGCATGTTACAAAGAGCGCCGAGTACAAAGCCGGTTATGCCAACACAATCTCATAAGAAGGCAGAATCTTCACAAAAAGAGATTCTTCACAAAATTATTGAGGAGCATGAGGACGAAGCAATTATGGATAGTTTGTCCCAGTTATTTAATGACCCGGACTTCAAGAATAAATCTCAAACTATGCGTTGGCCAAAACTAACGGAGGAGCGTTACCTGGTGTTTCTACAAACGCAAAAAGCGGATGTCAAAATACCCGTAGCTATGCGGGCCGAGGTTAGAAATCATTTGGTCCATGCGCTATTTTAATCCAGGTATAAATAGTGGGTGAGAAATTTTACATACAGCTTAACCCAAAGGTTCCTGTCTGGTCGCAATGAAGGATGCAGACACTTGAGTGAGAGACTGAGAGGATTGAGCGAATCGCTTTACTCAAGTGGGTATCCGGAATAGCCCGAGGAATCCACCAATAAAAATTTATTGTGATTTGTGGAAATCAGTCGAAATGCCCTTGTTCAAAGAGGTCGCATAACGTGGGAATGTGCGGCCCAAAGTAGATTGTTTTTTCTTCTATAATGGTCTTATGTCGAACAGCTTGTTGAGTAGACTCCATTACTCGATTTGTTCTAGTAAAAACGTCATCCGCTTTGTCTTTGCCCCGTTTCTTTTTGCGAATCGCTGTTTTGGCCGGTTGATTGGCTTCTTTGTCATAGAGCATTTTTGCTCGCACCACATCTAAACTATATCCTCTTCCCATACGTTGTATATCTCTTGCTAATCGATTGATGGACTCAGTATAAGCATTGGTGACTTGATAATCAAAACCGTTAAGGATCTCCGGAAACCAGTTATACAGAGTTGTTATAAGCGGTTCAAAATGCGCCTTAGATTCAACCGGGATATTGGGCTCCCAGGCCAGCAACGCCCCTTTCGCTGTTTTTGAATCACAATCTTGATCAAAAATATCAAAAAAAGCTTCCTTGGTTTTATAAATAGCCCCTATTTCCGGGAATAAATTCGACCAATACTCAAGTTTTTCCGCTTCTTCGTTGGACAAATCCCGTTGACGTTTTAACAAGACAAACCGCTCATTTTTCAGTTTCAATCGATCTTTTTTGTCCAACGTCAACCGTATCGCTTTTCTTGCCTTTTCAATGGCCTCGTTCGCCATCCTGACCACATGAAGTTTATCGATGACAACTAGGCGCCCAGGTAACTCAGAATAAACGGAATCCCGATAAGGTTCCCACATATCCATCACAACGATTTCAATGGTGTCAGGTGCTTTGATGTTCTTAAAATACAGGGAAACATCCGATTTCTTTCTTGACGGTAAAAGATCAAATACAGAATTCTTTTCGATATTGGTCAGAATGCAGCGGTAATTGCCCACTAATTTCAATTCATCAATACCTAAAACCCTAGGGGTTTGAAACGGCATCGTTTCCGCCATGTGGCGAGCATAATCATCAAATACATGGCGAATTGTTTTTTCGTCCAGGCCGGTTTCCCGTGCAACCACGGCAAATGTATCACGCATAGCGCGTTTCTGGATGTAGTCTTTGAGCCGAGCGGTCATTAACCGTTTATCGTCAATATCCGGCAGTGGCTCACGAAAAGTTTTACCACAAGAACGACACTTATAACGTAACCGCTGGATTTTTAGAACTAATGGTTTACCCTGCATGGGCGTATCAAAAAACATTTGCTCGGTTTTATCGTGCGAGTAGAGTTTCTGAAACAGGCAGTACGGGCAGGCTTGAGGTTTCAGTTTATTTTCAACGCCGATTTCTAAAAAACGCTCATGATCCGATGCCATCAAAACGCTAAAGTTTGACAGGTTAAGAAGATCATGCATGATGGCTTCCTAGTTTTGAACAACGTATTTCGTTGCGGCCATCTTTTTATCCGCATACTCCACAACACCTTTGATCACCATTTTTTGTATTGCGGAAATAAAGGTTTCCATTGAAACTAACGCTGGCTTTTTGTTTTGAGCGGGGAGCTTCATTGTAAAAGCCAAACTTTGCGAGCTTCTCAGTTTCTTTCCATAAGAGAATTTTCCGAACAAGGATTTCTCCATTGATGTCGTAAAAAATAGCATTGCTTCTTTTGAATAATTTTTTTGGTCGCTCCAATAAACCCCTGTATCGTCTCCAGCACCAAAACTATAATTCCGGTAAAAAGCATTTCCAAAAATATCTATCGTTATCGAATTGTTAGGAAAACTTGCTACAGGGTTTGAAATGTAATTAACGACTCCCGTATTGGTAGTCCCCGCCATGACAAACGGAATCTCTCCGGGAAGCTGGTCGTCTTTTTTAAGTCTTCTGCCTTGAGCAATGTTATTGAAGATTGTTTGGTAGCTGAATTCACCCCAACTGAATTTCCCGTTTTCAAAATCATTCAAAGCCTGTTGTTCATCAGGGGTTAATGTGGTGTCTTTGAGACCAGCCACAGACAGATAGGCTTCCAGCTCCTCTAAACGCTCTGCTTCCAGCTCCGCTATAAAACTTTCCATGAAATCAAAGTCAATTCCGCCATTGTTAATGGGAAGCTTCATCGTGAAATCCAAGCTTTGTGAACTTCTCAATTTATTTCCATAAGAAAATTTCCCCGATAAAGATTTTTGCATGGATATTGAGAAAAACAGCATCGCTTCTTTTGAATAATTTTCCTCATCACTCCAATACACCCCAGTATCATCGCCAGCGCCGAACGCATAATCCCGATAAAACGTATTGCCAAAAATATCAATGGTAATTGAGTTTTTGGGGAAACTTGCTACAGGGTTTGAAATGTAATTAACGACTCCCGTATTGGTAGTCCCCGCCATGACAAACGGAATCTCTCCGGGAAGCTGGTCGTCTTTTTTAAGTCTTCTGCCTTGAGCAATGTTATTGAAGATCGTTTGGTAGCTGAATTCACCCCACTCAACATTTTTTAGTTTTTCGTTAAGTGGGGATTCTACTTTCCCGACTTTTCACCTTCACCCGCTTGTCGTTTGAGCAGGTTGGAAACTTCCCAGGCCAAATAATCACCCACCGTTTTTTTGAAATCCTGCAAGGTCGGTTTGGTATCGATAGGGATGGACTGATTCCAGTCGGCGCCATTGTTCGGATCAATGGTGTTTTCGTAATATTCTGATTCGGTAAAAATGTTGAGCTTGGATTTACCAAAGCGCACCAGGCTAACCAGCTCTTCATATCGCGCTTTCGCTCGATCGGTATCTTTGAGGTTGTTACTGGCTTTTTTCCGGTTAGTGCGCGTGTAGCCATCGTTTGAAAAGTCGATAAATTTAACCCTTTCATCTGGATGGTGCGCTTCATTGACCTTAAACACATAGATATGTGTTTGTACGCTGGATTTGCCAATAAACAGGTCTATCGGCATTTTAATGCTGGCCAATAGCGTATTTTTCTTCAGAATTTTCTGGTTGATGGTTTTCGCCTTGCCTGAGCCTGCAGAGCCTTGAATAATAATGGCGGCATAGCCTTTATCCATTAGTTTAAGTGCTTTTTTGACAAAATTCATGCCGTTACCCTGGGCGGAATAGGGTGGATTGAGTATAAAGGCATCGGCCGGAAACTTTGCATTCGCTTTGCCAAAGTCATACTTGCCGTCAAAATCCTGTAAAGAGTCCTTGTTTAGAATGTTGGAGCTGCCATCACCCATTAAGATCATATTGAGAATGGCTAGCATATACACGCTGGATAATACCTCTAGGCCGAGCAACTGTTCAGCTTTTATCTTCGCCTCTTTTTGGGCAAGATCTTCAGGCGAAGCAATGCTGTTTTTAGCATCGTTCAACATTTCGTTCATTGCAGCAACGAGCAGGCCAGCGGAACCTGTGGCAAAGTCCCAGACATAGGAATCTTTATTGACCCGAGCCAGCTTTGCCAAAAGGGTGGCGATATAGGATGGCGTGAGCACGACATCATTGAGTTTGTCCTGGGAAAAGCCCAGCCAGCCATACATTTCATTGAAGAGCTTGCCGGTAAAGTCGGTGGTCAAGCCGATTTTGTAGTAGATGCCCAAATCATCAACGACTTTGACAAAAACCCGTTTTAACTGGCTTTCGCCATGGGTGACTTTGTTAATATTAGTGGTGGTCAGCGTGTTCTGAAGTGTTCTAAGAATTAAATCGCGCTTTTCTTTCGGGATGTCCTTTTCATTCAAAAAGGCTTTTATCTTGCGGACGATAATATCGCCATCCGTATTACCTTCCTCGGTTGAGGACTTTAAATCCGCTTTTTCAAGCGGAGCGACCTTGCCAGGAACTCCTAGTGTCGCAATTATCGAGGCGGCAACCAGATAAACGCGGTCGTTTTCCCCTAAGCCTTTTTCATTCTGATAAATATCGTTATTCAGCCTTACCAGGCTCGCATCGATTTCTTTTTCGCGTTGTTCTTTGAGTTTGTCGAGTTCTGCTTGCGACAGAGTTAAGGTTTTAACCTGCTCTATAAACGCATCAAAATGTGTCGGTGACAAAAAAGAAAAATCGGTAAAATCGCCGACTTTTTGACCGACGCCAAAATTGGATTTTGAAACGTAATAAACGCCGATCTCGTGCTGGATAGTGTTAGACTCATCTTTATAGCCCGTCATCCCAATGGCAATAATGTCGGTATAACTGGTGTGGTGTAGCAAGGCATTGGCGTAATGCACTGCGCCATTAACAGCAAATGAATTGATGTTTTTAAAATGAGATTCGTTTTTAGCCGTTCTGTTTTCGACCTTTCCGGCCGCATCGAGTTTGACAAGCTTATCTTTGTAGCCTTTGTACTCAATAAGTATAGGAAAGTAATCCAGATTTTTGTCTTGCAATAAGAGCTTTGCATCGGGGCGATTGGCACCTGAGCCGCCGTTTTTGGTAAAGTAATCAGACAGGGCTTTGTCAATTTCAGCATTTAACGATTCTTGCTCTAACTTGTAATCCAGTTCGTAAGATTTAAGCCATCCGTTCGCCAGGTCTGCAATATTGGGTTCGATTGATTTTGCCATATTCCACGCTCCATTCCGTTTTGTGTATAAATTATAGCATGGCGCATTCCACTATCCATTCCGTTTTTGCAATAAATGTCAACTTCCTTTCATGATAGAATTTCCTCGACCATTCCGGGAACCCAAAATTTATTAATGAATTTTTTCTTAGATTTAACTCCGCAAGAGCAAGCCTTGATTGACAGCCTGCCAAAGCCTCCATACTCTGCAACCGTACAATCCACGAATGTTTGGATTATTGAATGGTTATCTCCTGAAGAGAGAAGGACTGGCTATGAATTGCATTGTTGGATGGGAAAGCAACGACAGGGATGGTCGATCTACAATAGATGCGATACAAAAGCAGAAGTCTTACGCTCTATTAAGCGAGCGGCTTATAAGGCTCAACAAACGGGATTTATTCCAGTGCTTCACATTGAGGCTCACGGTGGCCCGATAGGTATAATGCCATCAAGCAAAAGCATAGAGGAGTTCATCGCATGGGAAGAACTCACAAAACCGCTTCAGGATTTAAATGAAGCAACAAAATGTAACTTGATTTTTGTCGTGGCGGCATGCCTAGGACTTGCTGCAGTCCAAGTATTAACAAAAGGACCGCGAGCCCCAGCCGTTGCTTTAGTTGGCTCCGACGAAGAAGTTAATGAAAGCGATCTTTTGCATGGAATGCAAGAATTCTATCGATGTTTTAGAGATGATGATCTAATGCTTTCCGATATTGTAGAAAGCGCTTCGAGAGAAATGATTTCTGCTAACTTTTATATTGAGCCATTCGCGATACTTGCTTATGAATCTCTAGTAGAGCATTTAATAAGAGCAAGAAGACCTGCTGAACGCCAAATGAAGCTGGAGAAACTACGACAACGACTGCGCAATAAAACCAGTTTCTCAGATGAAGAAATAGAAAAACGTTTGGCTAAACTTCCTGAATCTCCCTTATCAGAAAACTTGCAGAAAGCATGGGATTGCATGTTTATGATTGACCTTGATCCGAAAAATAAAGTTCGATTCGGACTTGATTGGGAAGAAATTGCAAGTCAAATATTTACCTGTTCACCTACTTAATAAGTTATAGGCTTACCATTTAGGGAGAATGGGTACATATTGAGTATTCAACCTGTTTGATTAGAGTATTTATTTTAGAATCCGGGCGACTTTCATCCAAGGCATCGTTTAAATGATCAGTCGTTGTTGTCATGTTATTGCTCTTCCGAACAGATTAAGCTGAGGATAAAATAAGTACTCATTGAGTATGCATATAATACTGCATATTCAATGAGTATTCAATAAGTACTCATTGAATGTTCGGTTAGTACTCTATGAAGACTCAAGCTAAACTATAGAAATACTCAACATATGTTAACAGCTTCAGGGCTAGGTGCTATTATGAAGCGGCAGGTAAACAATTGGATGTGTATATCATATATAATGAGTACCCAATCCATATTCATAGAGTATTTGAGTTATGTGAGGTAACAGTGATATTTCTTATCGGCGGACAAAAGGGTGGAACCGGCAAAACCACAGTAGCGATCAATTTGGTTGCGCAGCTTGTCAACATGGGGAAAAAAGCAATATTAATTGATGCCGACAGACAAAGTTCGGCGACTCATTGGGCGGATTATCGTGAAGAAGATAGCACGTTGATGCCTATTAGATGCATTCAAAAGTTTGACAACATCAAAGGTACGGCAATTGAAATGAGCGAGCTGTATGACTATGTCATTATCGATACTGCCGGCCGAGACTCAAGGGAAATGCGAACAGGAATGTTTGCCGCTGACGCAGTGATACTACCATTTAGGGCCACTCAATTTGATTTGCTAACGCTCGAACATGTACAAGGGGTCCTGGAAGAAATTAGGGATGTGAATCCATCATTAGAAGCCCACGCGTTGCTAACACAAACTTCGACCAATTTTCGTGCGACGGATTTTAAAGAGGCTCAAGATATTTTTACCGATTTTCCGGATGTTTCATTAATGAACTCGGTTATCAAACACAGAATGATTTATCAGAATTCGTTAGCAGAGGGCAGGGCGGTAACAGAAATGCGCAGAACGGGCTCAAGTGGCGCATCGGCTAATCGCGAAATTAAGAAACTCACACAAGAGGTTTTATCGTGGCATTAAAACGAATAAAAACAGCCGACAAAAAAACGCCTGAGTTAAGCGAAAAAGAAAAGCAGATCGCAGCCGCGGCAGATCCTGTTCCCGGTAAAAAGATAAAAGGTGTACCAAGGCACGCAGGGAATGAAATTGATTTACGCCCAAGTGCAACGCGATATTTCCCGGTCAACATGCGACTTAATGACTATGAATTATCCGTACTTGATCACCTTCAAGACAAATCCGGCCTTGATCGCCTTGGAGTTCTCCGGTTCATGATTCGGCACTTTGGTAAAAATGTCCCCAAAGCCGATGGCTTGCTGAATGATGTTTTGGATCAGTGATTCACGGCCTTGAATTAAGGGGGGGTGCCAATATGAATTGAATATTCACTAGCGATTCTAATTTTTGAGTCCAATAATTTTAGATAAACCGCTTCACTTCTAGGGATTAGCGAAAATACAGTCTTGTCATTGGTTTTTGCTGTCTGCGATATTTTGGGTGTGCTCACTCCCATCGCTCAAGCGCGCCACTATTTTTGCAAAAGCTTGTTTTGGGCACACTAGCCCAATCAAGCGGCAAAAATTACGTGGCAACTATTGCCTTCGGCGGCCCCGATTCGTCCTGCGTCCGTGCCACTCCGCCACATCATTGTAAACTCGATGCGGGCTCCGTCGCACTTCCACAAATGACTTGGCGCCGTGTCGGGAAGCCTTTTATTTTGTCTCCACCTTCGCTATTGCTACGATTCCGACAAAACAACCGGCCCTACGCTATCGGGGACTAAAAATCTTCACTTCGCTCACGCTCCGTTTCCAAGCTTTTTCAGCTAATGAGGCCGCAACTCCAAGTGTTGCAAAGGCGTGGGTTACTCCATGAAAAGGGCTAATTCGATGACCTTTTTCATTTACTGAAACGACTTCTGTATTACCCCCCACTAAACTGTTCACTTCGCTCAGAAATATCCATTTATAAAACCAAACTTACAACATTTCTAATTATTATTTATTTTTGGCATACCTTGCAAATCAAAAGCAAGGCTGTAATTGCTCGAAAGTATTATAATTTGGTAATCTATATAAAATAAATAATTTGGAGTGTTGCATGTCTAGTCAATTCGTTCATTTACGCCTACATACCGACTATTCGATGGTGGATGGTTTAATTAAAATTAAGCCGCTGATCAAAAGAGCGTCCGAAACGGGGATGCAAGCCATTGCGCTAACTGAGCACAACAACCTGTTCTCATTAGTTAAGTTTTACAGGTTGGCTATGAATGAAGGAATTAAGCCCGTTATAGGCTCGGACGTTTTTATCTTTGATGAAAATAATCGAGATGCTCCTTATCGAATTACACTGCTGGCGCAAAACAATGAGGGTTATATTAAGCTCTCAGAGTTATTATCTAAAGCCTATCAAGAAAACCAAATTAATGGATTACCCATGATTCGTAAAGAGTGGCTAGAAGGCCAAACGGATCATTTGATTGCTTTATCTGGCGCTATGGATGGAGAAATAGCAAGAGCGTTAGCAAAAAAAGATGAAGCATCGGTTGATCAATTAATTGCTAGATGGACTGATTTGTTTCCGGACCGATTTTATTTGGAGCTGCAACGCATTGGAAAACCAGGGGAAGAGCATTACATTGATCAAGCTTGCAAAGTGGCACAAAATTATAATTTGCCAGTTGTTGCAACGAATGATGTCAGATTCTTAAACAAAACAGATTTTGAGAACCACGAAGCCAGGGTTTGTATCAATCAAAAGGATGTGCTGTCAAATCCTTATCGAGAAAATAATTACACGTCACAACAATATCTTCGAACTGCAGATGAAATGGTGGAGTTGTTCGCCGATATCCCATCAGCAATTGAAAATACTGTTGAGATCGCTCGCCGATGCACCTTAGATGTCACATTAGGGAAAAACTTCTTACCTGACTTTCCGGTACCTAAAGGAGTCTCATTATCCGAACATTTTGAAAATGAAGCGCGAAAGGGCTTGGCTGATCGGTTGCGTCTGCATCCGCCGATAGGGCAGGGCACGATCGAGGAGAATACCCGTGTTTATGAAGAACGACTCCAGATGGAGCTTGATGTCATTAATCAAATGGGTTTCCCAGGTTATTTTATGATTGTGGCAGACTTCATTCTGTGGGCAAAAAATAATCATATCCCAGTGGGTCCCGGTAGGGGTTCAGGTGCTGGGTCATTGGTCGCTTATTCATTAAAAATTACTGATCTGGATCCGATTGAATTTGATTTGCTATTCGAGCGGTTTTTGAATCCAGAACGGGTCTCCATGCCTGATTTTGATGTTGATTTCTGTATGGAGAGGCGTGACGAGGTAATCGATTATGTGGCTCAGCACTATGGCCGGGAGAAAGTGTCTCAAATCATTACTTATGGATCGATGGCCGCTAAAGCTGTAATCCGTGACGTTGGCCGGGTTCAGGGATTGAATTACAGTTTTGTTGATCAAATAGCCAAATTGATCCCGTTTGAGGTAGGGATAACACTAGAACGAGCTCTCAAGGAAAGCGATGAATTAGGAAAGCGTTATCAGAACGAAAACGAAGTTAAAACTTTGATAGACATGGCGATGGCTTTGGAAGGTACCGTGCGAAATGCTGGGAAACATGCCGGAGGCGTGGTCATTGCGCCAACCAAATTGACCGATTTTGCCCCATTGTATTGCGATGATGAAGGCAACAATTTGGTTACTCAATACGACAAAGATGATATTGAGGCAGTTGGCCTAGTGAAGTTTGATTTTTTAGGCTTGCGGACACTAACGATAATCGATTGGGCCTTGCAAACGATTAACAATAAGCAGGAAAAAAAGAAGGAACAACCGGTTGATATTTCGGTTATTCCAAAAGATGATGAATCGGTTTTTCAGCTGTTACAGAATGCAGAAACGACCGCGGTCTTTCAGCTGGAATCGCGAGGCATGAAGGAGCTTATCAAAAAGCTAAAGCCGGATTGTTTTGATGATATTATCGCTTTGGTTGCATTATTCAGGCCTGGGCCGCTTGAAGCCGGCATGGTCGACGACTACATTCGGGTAAAGCATGGAGCAAAGGCAGAATACTCCCATCCATTGCTTGAGCCAATCCTAAAACCAACAAATGGCGTAATTTTATATCAAGAGCAGGTTATGGAAATTGCTCGAAAAATGGCAGGTTACACACTTGGTGGCGCCGATCTGCTACGTCGAGCAATGGGAAAGAAAAAGCCGGAGGAAATGGCTAAACAACGCACCGTGTTTACAGAAGGCGCTATCAAAAACGGGATCCCTGATGATATCGCAACACACACCTTTGACTTAATGGAAAAGTTTGCAGGTTACGGTTTCAACAAAAGTCACTCGGCAGCTTATGCATTGATCGCCTATCAAACAGCCTGGTTAAAAAAGCATTACCCGGCAGAATTTATGGCGGCGGTTTTATCGTCCGATATGGATAATACCGATAAGGTTGTATTTACATTGGAAGAATGCCATAGGATGCAATTAAAGGTAGTGCCGCCAAATATCAATTTATCGGAAATCATGTTCAGCGTAAACAATTATGGGGAAATTGTTTATGGGATTGGCGCCTTGAAAGGTGTGGGGGAGGCCGCAGTGGAAGAATTGCTGGCGCAACGCATGAGCGGTGGTGATTTCAAGGACTTATATGATTTGGTAAAGCGTGTTGATACCCGAAAAGTTAATAAACGCGTAATGGAAGCGCTTTGCAGAGCAGGTGCTCTAGATGTATTTGATTCCAATAGAGCGGCACATTTTGAGGAAATTCCCAACGCGCTTAAACTTGCTGAGCAACATAGGAAAATTGTCAATTCAGGACAAAACGATATGTTTGGTTTTTCTGTTAGGCCTGAGAATGAATTCGAAGAAAAGCCGGGCTATATTAACAATGTTAAACCATGGGAGCATAGAGTCCGTCTGAATCAAGAGAAAAGTGTTCTTGGCCTATATCTCACAGGGCATCCTATTGATCAATTCTTGGCTGAAATCGATCAAGCGAGAGATTTGCCGTTAGGCGAGTTGTTGGAAGAAGCTCAATCGTTAAAAAACGACAAGAAAAAGGTTGTGCTTGCTGGCCAGGTGATGGAGATCAGGACTAAACAAACACGAGGGGGGCAAACAATGGCGTTTGTAACGATCGACGACAAGACCGGGCGGGCTGAGATAACGTGTTTTGGTCACACCTATGATCATTATATGGATCAGTTAGTAGAGGGAAATGTATTGGTGTTCAATAGCGAGCTCAGTCTGGATGACTATTCTGGCCGGCCCCGTGCTATTGCCAATCAAATCTCTGACTTAGAGGAAGTTCGTCTCCAGATAACGAAATCATTAGTGGTACGCTGGCATACCAACAACAGAATGAATCAATTGATTACAGAGTTAAAGGACTTGCTGGAGCCTCATATAGGCGGCAACTGCCCAGTGGTTGTTGAATACCAAAATAATAAGGCCAAATGCAAGGTTCAACTTGGATCAAATTGGAATGTGCGACCAGATAATGAGCTGAAGAATAAGCTTCAATCAAAAGAGGATGAATTTGATGCCTTTTTAAATCAGTGAGGCCGCAAAGAGAACTTAGTTGTTTGAAAAATAAATAATAACTATATAGCATACCAAATAAATAAAATTTATCAGGTGATTAAAATGAGTAAATCGGTCATTTATTTTAAGCAAAGTAATGTAGCGCTCGCCAGTGATCATGTGTGGGAGCCAGATGTGATTGCAGATTGTTTCATTAAGGCCGCCGGCTCATCTTATAATAGAGGGATGAGTGGAAATTTCTTTTTGGAAAATGACGGTTGGTTATTTGTCAAATATGGTATGGACGACGGAGACCAAAACGAAATTGTCTATCGTTATGATGAATCTGAAGGGATGATAGGAATTGAAAACACCCTTAATGGGTCCAATACTGAATTAAGTCTTCAGGACTTCATTAATAATTTCTCAGTCGAACCACGTTTGATCGTACTTCCTGCGGAACCAGAAATAAATCAAAACGAAATTGGGGCTTATTACGAGATTGATGATCATGATGTGTTATTCGGAGTTAAAGGCGAAAGCAATGAGAGAGAGGTGGCACAACACTTTTTGAACGCCTTAGATTCGGAAAACGACAAAGGCTTTTTTAAGAGGTTTGTTGAAGCTAACATTGAAAACTCTGTATTCATTGCGTCAGGAAAGCATCAAAAAAATTCTAATGCCATTTCCTGTCGCTATGATTCGGACCTGGATTATATAAATTACATGGAGCCCGCAAAAGAAGGGCAAGATAAAGGAAAAACATTTTTGGGTCGCATAGGTGATTTTATAAACAAAAACCTGGCCATTAACACGACGCAATACAACGGAAAAATTGTATCAATGCGTAAAGCACTTCGACTCATCAAGGATGAAGCGAATGACGTGGAAAACGCATATATCAATCTTCCAATTGAAGACTCTGTTTTTAAGATGAGAGGGTTATGGAATCGTGTGAATGAGGTCCTTATCCATGCTGCTGAAAAACCAGACGCTCAATTCATTGAGGCGGTGAATGAGATACGAGAAAAAGTTCTCAGCCACTCGGTTGATTTCGCGCATGCTTATTTTGTGCCGATTAATGATCCGACCCCAATTACCCAGGAAGAGGTGGACAAGTGGAATCAGATTCACTATCCAACAATTAATGAAGCGCTTGAACAAATGTCTCTTGAAAAAGGTTTTGGCATAACGATTGAGGATAATGCAATTCGATTGATAGCCGATACAGAGCAAAATGAAAACCTTTATTTCACAAAAGAAAACATGGCCGGATTAGCCCATTATTTACGCCAATTTGGCAGCATTCCAAGGGTTTTTCTCTCCTCAATCAATTCTGATAAACAGCAAGTTGAGATCGAAATGAGAGGTCATAAGTTCTTGTTCGATTATGATGAAGAGGATGGAGAGATCAAATTAAGTCGTACTGAATATAACTGCGAAGCGCTAGCCATGGCCAATAAACACATTGGGCATGGAAAGTTCTATGAACCAGCGCTCAGGAACCATATTTCGACAATGTTAAAACGTGAAGCTAATTGTAATCCAGACCGGTTTTTCGAGTCGGAAATGTCGATGTCCTAATTAAAATATGAGTAACAAAGGAGTATTTCATGTATACTTTATGAGTACTCATTTAATTAACATAAGATACTCAATATTTATTCATAGAATACTTGATAAGTGATTGAAAGGTGGCTTCATGAAAGATCAAATAATAAACATTAAATTCTCAGAATTGGTAAATGTGCTGTTAGTATTAAACGATAAAACAAAGGGTCTTCCCGCAATAGTACAGCAAGGCATTATTGAGGAGACATTGGAGCAAGTAATCCAGAGATATCAGGCTCCTGATAATGGTAATCCAGGCGAGCAGTCGGAAACGGGGAAAAAATTCATAGAGCGCGTCGCAAGAATGAATTATGACGGAGAAGAGCGACCGGATCTTGATGAAGAAGGGGATGGGTTCATAATGGAAAATGATAATGCTGTTTCAACTCTAAGCCAATTGATTATCGAAGCTAGAGCGTTAATCGGTGAGTCTGATGAAGCTTTCGAAAATAATGCCGGACCATCTTTTTGATATATTATAATACTTGGAAAAAACACTTAACGCCTTAGTAGATTGATCCCTTCAATCCACTAGGGGCTGTTGCCGTTTCACATAGGTAACCATAAAAAAGCGCAAGCCAAGGCCACAGAAGCTTCAAAATTTCGTTTGAGCTTGTCATATCGTGTAGCAATAGCTCTGAAATGTTTCAGTCTTGCAAACACATTTTCAACGAGGTGACGATATTTGTAGAGACACCAATCCATATCATCATTCCCTACGTTTGAATTCTTTTTTCTTGGAATGACAGGAACAGTTCCTTTGTCTTGAATCTGAACACGTAGTGGTTCACTGTCATAGCCTTTGTCAGCAACGATATAGTCAGCTTTAGGCAGTTCAGCGACCAAGGTTGGCGCTTCTTTACAATCATGAACTTCGCCACCCGTCACTGTAAAGTGGATGGGAAGACCACAGGCATCAACAGCCATATGAATTTTGGTTGTATTACCC
The DNA here is from genome assembly GCF_030717995.2 of Methylomarinum sp. Ch1-1. Classification (NCBI taxonomy): domain Bacteria; kingdom Pseudomonadati; phylum Pseudomonadota; class Gammaproteobacteria; order Methylococcales; family Methylococcaceae; genus Methylomarinum; species Methylomarinum roseum. The sequence continues at coordinate 20,181 of NZ_CP157744.1, forward strand.
GCAACAGATTTACCAATCGCCGATTCTTGCCCATAGGCCGCACCGCTACTATGCTGATGAGCTTTCACAATACTTCCATCAATAAATTCCCATTCCAAGTCAGGCTCAACTATCAGTTCGTTAAAAATACCCATCAGTTTTTCTTTACGAGACCATTCATTGAAGCGTTTATAAACAGCATTCCAGTTACCAAAGGCACTGGGTAGATCTCGCCAGGGACAACCTACGCGCAAACGATAAAAAATCCCTTCGGTTGTTTGCCGAAGAAAGGGTTTGTCATATATCCCCATTTTCAACATAATCATCTTCAATTTTCCCCAGTGTTCATCCGTAAACATTTGTCGCGGCATAGTTTGCTTGTTTTTGGCTCAAAATAAACAAGTTATGAGGCGGAATTATTGAAATTCAAGGGTAAGTTACAAAACGGCAACAGCCCCTAATGTCATAGCTCTGAATCAGCCAGGTGGTTAGCAAGCGCGCCACTATTTTTGCAAAAGCTTGTTTTGGGCATACTAGCCCAATCAAGCGGCAAAAATTACGTGGCAACTATTGCCTTCGGCGGCCCCGATTCGTCCTGCGTCCGTGCCACTCCGCCACATCATCGTAAACTCGATGCGGGCTCCGTCGCACTTCCACAAGTGACTTGACGCCGTGTCGGGAAGCCTTTTATTTTGTCTCCACCTTCGCTATCGCTACGATTCCGACAAAACAACCGGCCCTACGACTATCGGGGACTAAAAATCTTCACTTCGCTCACGCTCCGTTTCCAAGATTTTCTGCGTTTGCGCAAAAAGTCCTGGCGACTATTGGCGATTTTTTCATGCAATCTCGCCACCTTGAGCCGTTGTCGGCGCCAATGGTTAGAGCCTTTTTGCATGCAGGCCAACTTACGCTGGGCTCGCTTGAGCTTGCGGTGATAGCGGTAGCTGTACCTCGGTGCGCCGGTGAAAAACCCGTCGCTGGTCACCGCCACATCCTTGATGCCGACATCGATCCCAGCGGTTAGAAAAAACTAGATGAGCGGAAGGCACGCAATGTCGACACTTATCACAACTATTTCGGCAAGATTGAATGAGGTAAAAATTATTGGAGCTATTACATTTCCGATACGGAACATTTACCTGACTTCTAATTCAATTGAATTGGCGCAAAGCGCGTATTTACCCTTGTTTACTGTGTTTACTCTTGTTTTCAAGGTTATTTTTCGAATAAAAAACAATAAGTTACAAGCTTAAATATTACGTTTCCGGTCCAAACTATTACGTTTCCGGTCCAAACTATTACGTTTCCGGTACAAACTATTACGTTTCCGGTACAAACTATTACGTTTCCGGTACAAACTATTACGTTTCCGGTACAAACTATTACGTTTCCGGTACAAACTATTACGTTTCCGGTACAGCTATTACAAATCCGATCTAAAAAAGAGATGTTGCTTAGCTGTTCTTGATGCATGTGGTATCATTATGTTAATAAATATAATTAATAACACCATGTCAGACTTAACTATTTACAAAGACAACAACGTCATTAACGCAAGTTATCGGCTTACGCTGAATGAGCAACGACTAATCTTAAGCTGCATTGGGAAAATTCAGTCCGATCAACCGATAGACGAGCAAATGCATTTCTCAATTTCCGTTGGTGAGTATGCCCAGCTGTTTAACATTACTCCAAAAAGAGCCTATTACGACTTAAGAGAAGTTGTAGAGAGGTTGTTTGATCGATTCATTGTGATCGATGCGAAATCGATTCCCGATTCGTTCAAGGAAAAAATCAAGATTTATGACGGAAAATTTAAAACACGCTGGATCAGCTATATTGCCTATAGCAACGATGAAAAAAAAGTTTCCATCGGATTTGCGCCCTTAATTGTTCCTTACCTGAGCCAGCTCAAGCGAGAATTTACGAAATACAGCTTAAAATACGTGGCGGGCATGACATCAACATATGCGATTCGGTTATATGAGATACTGGCCCAGCATCAATTTAGAAACAAAAAGGAAGTTGAGTTGACTCTCTGTGATCTCAGAGAAAAAATGCAGACCGATGGCAAACATAGTTTGTTTGGGAACTTAAACAATCGTGTTATTAAACCAGCAATAGAGCAAATTAATGAACACTCAAATTTTAATGCCTCATATACAACACTAAAAAGCGGGCGAAAAGTAGTTGGAATATTGATTCGATTTGAATTCAAAGAAAATAGAAAACCTTTAAGAGTTGACAATACAGAGGATTTTATAGGCCAAAAGCATAGCGACTCAGAGCAAGATAAAAGTTATTCGTTTAATCATGATCGGAAAATTGATAGAAAAAGCTCAAAAAAGCCTGTGTCAAATAATGACTATGGTTGGATGCAAGAATTACGAGATGATATCGCACTTGGCTATGTGGTTGAGCCCGATCATGCACAGCTAAAAAGTGATTTTGGTGTCGATTAAAAAATAAGATATCAGGTGCTAAATTGCAGCATCTCGCAACAAAAAAGTTGTCTTAGGCGGTCTAAAAATGTGGTAATGTTTGTAATATATGAATTTAAGGGAAAGAATATGGAGAGCAGATTAAGCCTGGTCGATATTGCTGAGTCGAGTGGTAGCGAAGGACTAGTTAAAGAGTTTCATCCTGAAAACAAAAAACAATACAAGGATATATGCTGGTCTTTAGCAATTGCTGGCATTGCATTTGATATTAATGGAAAAAGGATTGTTGCAAAATTTCTTGATGCGATCCATTTCTGTGGCTGGGCTAAAAGGAATTGTATTTTGCTCAAGGAGATGGCGCCGATAATCGAATCCTAGAGAAAAAAGCACTTACTTGTTTGAAATGGATTTTTCAAGTATATATGATACCCAATATTGTTTTTTATTTTTCTGAGTGTTGAATATGGGATATGCAATCGTTCATTTTGAGCAATCCGGCCTGACTTTTTTGAGTAATTATAATGGCGAACCCGAATTGATGGTCGACAAGTTTATTCAAGCTATTCAGTCTTCACAGAACAAGGGAATTGCTGGCAATTTTTTTCTGGAAAATGATTATATCGACTCAGTCAAGCTAATGGAGCCTGGCTTTTACGGGGAGGATTATCGTTATCGTTATAGCGAATTCACTCAGATGTTGAGTATAGAAAAGGTGAATAGACAATCGGTTGAACGATTAAGTTTACAGGGTTTTATCGATAAATATGCTCGAGACCGGATTATCGCCAAGCCCCCGGTGGAACCGATTATTAATCCGGATTCGATTGGCACCTATGTGACGTTTGGCCAGCGAAATCTTTTAATTGGATTTAACGGGTATCGCGATGAAGAAGTGATGGCTCGTTATTTTCTGGATGCAATAAGCGCTATGCCTGAATCGAATGAAAAAGATTTGATGGCCAGATTCGTGTGTGCGAACAGCGAAAAAGTTGTTTTATTGCCGCCGGATAAATATTCTCCGGATCCGGACGTGATGGTTTGTCATTACGACACCGATCTGAACTGCTTGCATTTCATAGATCCTGTGGAAGAAAGCCCCTCGGAAGGCCGTGAATATGTTGGGACATTGGGCTCATTTATTAGCCTCAATTCTGGTGTCAAAACGACTGTTTACAAAAATAAGACAGCGACCCAGGATCAAGCATTTGATCGTCTGAAACAAGACCTAAATAATGCGCTAAATGATCACCCAAAATTCGGTGTCGGAAACGCATCCTTCGCAATGGGTGAGTTGTGGCATCAAGTAAATCGAATGACGATTTATATGCGAGGCATTCCCAGCCCTGAATTAACAGCGTTAATGCAAGAGGCTCGTACATCGGTATTGTCGCATGCAGAAACTTTTGCCAAAGCCTATAAGTGGGATCAACAAAGCAATATTTCGCTGGAGGAGGCAACAAATAAATGGATCGCGACCTTTTATCATTCCGTTGATCGCACCCTGGAGGGCATGGCAAAAAACAAAGGACTGACCTTGCAAATTAAAGGTCAGTCAATTCATTTAATGAACGGGGATCAACTGGAAACAGAAACAGTTTTTTCAACAAAACAATTGGCTGATTTGGCGGATTATTTAAGTCAGTACGATGACCTACCATCGATACGAATCCGTAACACCGATATCGACTCGAGTGAATGCATCTTCGATTTGAATTACAGCTATAACAACCTGCGAATGGATTACCGAATTGACGGTGAGCATATCGAAATCCTAGACAATAAAAAAAATGAAGAGGTTTTGGAGTGCATACATCAACAATCGATGAACAAAGGGCTTTATAAAAAAGAAATTCTAATCCGGCATCTCAACGACATATTAAATCAAACAGCGTTGTACAGTCCGGAATTGTTTTATCAAGACAGCCCGGCAATGGGTTGAATCAGTAATTGGAGAAGAATCGCGCGTATAAATATCGATTTTACCCTGACGCTGAACAAGAAGTCTCCAGCGTACCGTTGCAACAATGTCTTCGACACCAGCAAAGGGCGTTTCGGTTTGGTCGAGAACTGCCGGTCCAGTGCAAATGCGTATAATCACTGGCGCATAACTGAACAGGGTAGGGCGGTCGCGCAATTACTAATATCACCCGAGCCTGCAGAAGAGGTTGACCACGATGACGAACCTGATGGCGAAACAAGTATGATGATGGAATAAACAATGAGCGCAACAGAGAATAATAAATCTGTACGATATTCACTGAATGCGAAGTCGACTTTTTCAATGCCGGCGTTGCTCAGTCCGGAGGCGGACTCGGTTAAGCGAAACATTGAGGCGGCAATCGGCCGTAATATCATTGAAGGGAGGTCGCCTCTACATTGGGACTCGCAAAATAATACCTATCGGCTGGATTTTTGGGCGGTTCTTGGTAAATATGAGGCGATTCACCAGTTTAAATTTCGCCCGGATGAGCGAAAGATCGATATTGAATTGAACGGCGGCCGCGGGCGGCGAATACAATTGGTGATTAATGTGCCGGGTGAGATCGTCGGAAGCCTGTTCAATTCTGATAAGAAAGGCGGTGAGTCAGCCATTCAATATGGAGGGATATATTTTTCCTTGGAACCCGGTGAGCGGATTGCCAATTTGTTCGAATTAACGGATATGCTTAGCAAGGCCATTGTTATGGCCAGCAAAGAATTAATTCCGTCTGACTATGTTGATTTGGAAAATCAGCTTGATGAGCCTAATGATGAGGATAACCAGTTCATGACGCCCTTGTGTTAATAAGGTTGACTTTTGTTGAAATGAATAATAACTGATTGAAAATAAAACTGTTATACTAATTTTAATTAAAATCTAATTTTTTTGTATAAATGCAATATTTTAAGGAATTTACGCCAGAGCAAGCTCGAATCTTTATCCGTCATTGGCACGCATTCCTTATTCGCCTACGAGGCCGCCGCAGGCGGTTGGTTTCACTCTGAGATTACTGCAACGAGCGATATCGATTTTCTTTGGGATGCCAGAAAAAAACTGGTGTTTGCCGGCAACCATGAAAGGATTACAGCTATCGGGCGGTCAATAAAGATGGATTTTTTGTTGATTTGGTCAAGGCGGCTCCTAATTTTTGGGTCGAAGAAACAGACAGAATGTCTGAGAATGATGAGATTCGAGCCTCTGAAATTCAATCACTGAAATGGTTGGTTTCGAGTCCTAAATTCTCGCAAGTGGTAATCGGGTATGATGGTTATCCGACTACATTGATTGCGCCGGATCCGCGGGCTTTCGCACTGCATAAATATTGGCTTAGCCAGCAATTGGATCGGGATCCGATCAAAAAAGAGCGGGATCGACTACAGGCTATTTCTGTGGCAAAGCTTGTTATTCAGAAATTGCCTCAATACCCCTTTCAACCGTCAGATTTAAAGGCTTTTCCGGCCGAGGTTATCCGGGATGTTAGTCAACCTATTGATGATGATTTGCCTGATGTTTTTTTTACTCCCTAAGCTATGTCACGTTTGATGTCAAAGAAGAAGATGGGTCTATCAAACTTTTTATCAATTGGTCGACCCGCGGCACACCAGCCAGCAATATCCGCGCTGTGGTCATGCCGCCCGGGAAAACCGTCGAACCCAAGCTGATTTCCAATGCGCCAGCTGCGGTTACTGGCATCATGCCGATGTCGTTGGCGCAAAAAACGTATTAACCCGAGGGCACAGGGGTGTTAGCCGGCTTAGCGCCGACAATACCCGTCGGGGGGGCTAGTCTGTGAAGTGAACACACGGGAATCCTCGTCCTTTTAGGGCGAGGAGGATGTCAAGCTCTTGATGAAACGAAGGCTAACTCTGACTGCTTTCCACGCAATTAACGCAACACTCTTTCAATCCATTGTATATTAATAGCTTGCTATCTTCTTCGTTGTTTCCGTCATTTAAAAAATGACAATATCCGCTTAAGTTCTCAGGTTGGACTTCTCGCTTTTCCAAAAAAGGGCAATGGACGATTATTGTTTTCCCCTCATTATGAGGATCGGGCTCAAATGAATAGCAAAGCGGTCCTTCCGGGATTTTATCGATCGAAGGTTGGTTGGTTTGATCTGTCATCTAATTTTTCTCGTATAAAATTGAAGCAAATTTTAATTGTGCCGCATGTTTTGCTCTAAAGATGCGATCGATCAAAACACACATTCATCTTAATATAAGAATGATACCATATTAAAACAATTTATAATTTTTGAAAAATTCAATCGAATTTGTAAACTAAACCATATATCTGGATCAAAAGGAGAGCATTGGAATAAACACTTAACGCCTGAGTAGATTGATCCCTTCAATCCACTCAGGCTCAGGCTCACACTCAAGTGTCTGCATGCTTCATTGCGACCAGGCAGAAACCGTTCGGTTAAGCTGCCTGTGGACTAACCTTATTCGGCAATGGCGCTAGTCCAGCATTTAGCCATTTTTTCACTGAGCAATGCTAGGTTGGTTGAAAGAGTGCCGTTGTTTTTAAACTTCTTGAGGTCTGCTCGGGTGAAATAGCCTATGAGCTCATCAGGTTCCGCATTGATTTCCCTCGGCAAGTGCCTGAGATTCCAATTTAGCTCATTATCCGTCGGTACAAATCCAAGAATACCGCATGCGCTTTGGCGGCTGATTTTTGCAGCATCAAGAAAAGTTGCTAGTTGCTCTTGGGCGTTAAATAGACAGACGGCATAATTGGCAAGATTGACCAGTACCTGAAAAGGTTCAGATCTGAAATCCCCGGGTAATTCATAAATCTCATGCTTTTTGGTACCAGGTCGCTCAAAGGAAACACTTAAGCACTTTTCTTCTAATTGAAAACAAGAGGCTCCGAGTTTTGATTCGGATTTTGTTAACGATACAATGCCGCCACTATAAATGCGATGAGCAACTAAACACTCCAACATAAACTGAAGGGTGTAGTCAAAATGTTTTGCTTTAGTGAAATTGTTAATCAACTGTTCTTTTGTTCGTCCGATTAATTTACCTGCCTCCTCGAGGGACAAACTGCTTCGTAGAAGCAAAGTCGTCAAATATGATTCACTTTGATTTTTTTGAGAAGCATCAGGGATGAGCCCAAAGGAGCTTTGTCCGCGACTAGCTAAGCTTTCCACGCAATATTGCAATGGATAGTAGTCTTTACTTTTGGATAAGTTGGTTTGCTCAGGCCATTGCTGTATGCTTAATGTTGTTTTTCCGAGTTTTTTTGCGATTTTATCAAAGTTCAGTCCGGTATTTTCAAGCAAGTCGCGAATATATTCCGAATTGCTGGTGCGATTATCAATATTGGGCTTCATCATGATTTCAAAGAGTACAGGTATTGCTTGTTGACGGTAATCTTATTTATGTCGACCAGCCTATTTAGAGCGTCGAAGCATTCTTGTCGATCGCCTTGGTTCTGAAGGACAAGGTAAACATCATTTACGTTTAATGCTTTGCTGGCCTTTTCCAGTAGAATCAATATGCTATCTTCAAGCGTGGCGGATGATTTAAGATCGTCTTCTATTAAGGCGAATAATGCCTCAGGTGAATTAGCGTCTTCTTCGCGAAGCGGCCGGCCTCGCTTTTTAGGTTTGGCTGCCGTTTTCTTTTTCTTGGCCGTCGCTTTTTCTGGCGGCGCCATATCACTGTCTTTGGTCGGCATCTCCGATGAGGCCTCTAATTGAGATGCTTTTTTACTCGTCTTTCCGGTAACTTTTTTTGCAGCCTTAAGAGGCTTAGCCGAATCTAAAGCCAATAGTGAATTAAGGCGATGTTTCTGTTGGGCACTCAAGCCAGTTAAAGCAAGCAAATGATTAAAAATCAGGTGATCCGGTAATAACTGAAATTGCTTAGCAGTTTTGGTTAAATCTTTCTGCAGCAACATTGTTATGCTGTTCCAATCGATATCCAAAAAAGTAAGGAATAAGGCGTTAAATTCTTTTTCAATGACTTTTATTGTAGCGGTTGATACGAGGTAACGAGCAGCAATCTTGTCCAGGCGCTCGGCGGAAGTCGTATTGCGCGCGGCATCATTTTCATAAAACCAATAATTATCGAAGATAGCGCGCTGATGGCCATGTAGGGTGTGACGAAATAGCTTAAATCCTTGTGTTAAGTAGTCCATCAATTTCTTCAACTGCTTAAATCGCATGGCGCTAAGCGAAATACGCTGAAATCGGCTTACAGGGAGCTGTTTGAGTTGCGTAAAATGGTCGGAAAATACTTGCGAATGAATCATCAGCATATGCTGTTCCAGGGTTAATTCTTCAAAGCCTGCTACGTCGAGAATCATATTTGATTTAGGCGTACTTAAATCTTCTGTAATCGGTCGACTAGAAAGAAAATCTCCTTGAATATGCCAATGGTTAATATTGGCGAGGTAAGTCATTAATGATTTGTAAAAGGACAAGTGCCGCGAAATGTTAAAGAATGAATCGAGCTCCCACTTAACGCCAGACACATGAAGCTGTTTATGGGTTGCAGAAAAAAGTTGTTGAATTTGCTCTTCAGCAAGAGAGATATCGATGTCAGCAAATAGTTTTTCACTGAGCATAAAACCGTTTTGCCCATAATTGAAAATGACCTGGCCTTCAGTGATTAATTTTTTAACGCCTTGCTTCGCTTCAGCAATAGATAAACCGGTTAAATCGGTTAATGACTTGTAGTTAATGGCCGTTTCTTGTTTTTGTAATGCCGTTAAAATGCATTGTTCGGTTATTCCTGTGTAAGCAAACATTTGTTTGCTAGAGCGACTAGGTGCCGCTCGCTTGAAAAAAGCGGCAAAGGCCGCTTCGTGTTGATATTGTAAAAAGGTTGCACCATCATCGCGCCGACAAAGAAGACCATATCGCAGGCCAAAGCAATTGAGAAGATAGCGAAACTGATAAAAATCGAGTTTCGACAATCTGTCTTTTAAAGCCTCCCAGCATTTATGTAATGAGATTTCTGTAATACTATTGTATTCGCAGTATTCCTGTATTTGCTCCATTAAAGGTATAACTTCCAAAGGACCAAACGGGCTGAACTTAATGTGTTTGTATTGTGAAAGCCCACTAGAATACACTGCTTGGCTGGATAGTATATCCTTGGGCACACTCTCTTTATTCAGCGGAGGAAGGTTTGGGTAGGTTCGATTATAATGTGAAACAAGCTCTTCCCACTCAAGGCCGCTTGGATAATTTTGCAATAGGTTAGCAATTGCAATAGGGGGGAGTGTGTTTGCCGAGACTATAGAAAAATCATTGATTATCAAATAATGGTCGCACAATTTTTTTGCAAGATGATTGGCAAAAATGGGTGTCAAATCGTAATTCAAAACCAAATAGGCGTTGAGTTGAGCAATATTGACAGGTAATTTATTCCAACATAGAAAAGGTGTTAACCAACCTGGGTGAGGGATAACATCGTGTTTATCGGCAAGTGTCCCAGGCATGTGCTGGCAGATTAACTCAATCAGATAAGGCAAGCGAGATTTAAGAATAAAAAGAGCTGCTGTCTGAGGGAGAGAGGAAATAAGGTTTGCAGAAAAATAAGGAGTAATATAATCGCTCCAGTCTATGGTTTCTTCGCTATCGTGTAACTCTACTAAACGCTGGTTCAATCGTTGAATTAGGGCGTTGACACTTTCAAGGTCAAAGCAATAGCGAAACGCATAACTATCTTTAGATGCGGTGGTCGTTGTCAGCCCCCAATACATATTAAACAAAAGTTTTTCATGAAGACTCAGGCTTTCAACAAATTGTTGTAAGCGAAAGAATAAATGCTGATCGAGATCCTTGATTTTAACGTGCCCGGTATTATTAAGAAGGGAGGCCTCCATTTCCTGTTGCTTCATGTAGATACGTTGGCGTTCGGACACAGAATGAGTGCCGGCGATCTGTTTCTTTAACTTCTCCATGTCTGGATTAGCAGAAATGAGCATTGGGCTAGTGGCGCGCGCCGTTTGCTCCGGGAGAACGTTCGAGGACATCTGCTGATCTAGGGAATTCTTATTAAATTCGTACCACTCGTTTAGGTATTTCGGCAGGTTCTGCTTCAATTCACGAAAAAGATTAACTGATTTTTTGCCGATTCCTGGCGATTTTTCAAAAAGAGCCTCATCAAGATTAATCAGATTATTGACAATTGGTTCGCGCGGGTAGACACCGGTTTCATAGTTGATATTACGAATTTTTCGCACCACCATCCGAAATTTTTTAGGGATCGGCAATTGATCCAATGGCAGCGCAAGATATTTTTGAATATCAAGTGATGATTTTTTGTCCAGAGATAACTTGTTGCTCATCGCAATTTAAAGAAAAATAAAAAAAATATACATTTTAGAAAAAGCCTGGTCAATGGAAATTTGGAAAAAATCTAAATTATTAAGCAGTTATCTTGCAATAGCGTGGTTGGTTAAAAATTACAAAAACGGTAAGTCTTAAAGAAAATATGTGGTAATATATATTTAATATGAATACAGAAAAAGAAAATCGCATCGGGTTCTAGTTTTACAAGTTGTGTACTGGGAGCTTAATTTCTATTATTAAATAATAGAGCCTGATTGGGCCTCAATGGGAAAACCGGCGCCTCGCTCAGCCGTATGAAAAGAGCAGGCAATCCTGCCATCCCCCATTACAAGTGAGACATAATGACAAAAAGACCGGTTGTGCTTATTGGTTATAACGTCGGAAATACAAATCGATTGATGTAAAGGTATGCTAATTTATCGAATTGGTTATTCTCATCAATTTTTTATCTTAAGGTTCTGCAATGAAGTGAAAATAGATGTAAGTGCCTAGAAAAAAGTAAGATTGTATTCATTGCCAAATCCATTTCTGATTTTACCAATCTCCTCTTCAAGCTCATTTGGCTCCATTTGTTTAAACGGCAACCATTCATATTTCATTTTACGCCATAGCATTTCAATCCGATTCAATTCGGGTGAGTACGGCGGCAAAAAATAAAACTGCATACCTTTTTCTTTCAACAATTGCCAATAAGGTTCTAGTTTTTTACTCGTGTGAATAGAGGCATTGTCTAAAATCACTACGAGCGGTTTTCGAATGCCTTCTATCAGCGCCATCAAAAATGCGAAGAAAAACAATCCGTTTACGCTTCGCCATAGTTTAGCTAACACCAATTTTCCCGATGACAACATAGCACCTATAAGATTTAAGCGTTGCCCCCGTTTTGCGGTGACACAATGCGTTTCCCCTTGTGCTGTCCAGGCTGAACGGTTAGGCGGTTGCGCGGCAAACCCGGCTTCATCCACATAGGCTAGCTCAACCTCTCCCTGTCGAGCCCGTTCGATCAATTGCTCAATGTCCTGTCGGGCTTGTTCGAACCTTTCGGGATCGCGTTTTTTTTTAAACTATACCGTGTGCGTTTCCAAATGAAACCCATTCGTTTCAATTCGTTATGCAAGGTTTTATCACAGATATCCGCTGCGCCGCGTTCTTCCAGTCGGCTCAACAGGGCGCGTGACGTTAAGGCCTCTTGTTCAACCCAGGTTTTTAACAACTGCCGCTCTTCATCCGTTAGTTTATTCGGTGCACCGCTACGTGGTTGGTCCGGTAAACTGCAAAAGCCCTTCTTTTTCCAAAGCCGACGGCGTCTACGGATCGTTTCTTCATGATAGCCCTGTTGTTTGGCAACCTCTGAAACCGTCAGACCTTGACTGAGTAATTTAATGGTCATTGCCCGATCTCGTTCCCGCCAATCATGACCTTTTTTAATAATGTCATCCAACGTTTCACGTTCTGTCTCTGTCAGTTCTATGATCACGCGTATCGGCATATCGTTTAAGTTCTCCGTGACAAAAAGCCATATTCTAACGCAACTAAACTTCTTTCGGAACACTTAAGTATAATAAGCAATTCTGAAATAATTAATTGCTAATTTCTGCTTCAAGGAATAAGTGATTGGTAATAAGTAGGGTTGTATAAGCCATCATCCATGATAACTGGTTTCCGGCAGTCCATGCCGGAATGACGGAGAACCTAAGACCGTCTGACTTTTTTCTAGGCACTTAACAAAGAGTTATAGTATTGGTGTTTTTAGGAAAACTCTAAATGTAGAGTCGTGTGTGAAGAAATTTTGCATCATATTTACTGAAAAAAATAATTACCATGATAAATAAACCTAAACTTTTTATTTTATGCATAATAGTGGTTTTATCCCAAGGATGTGCTACACATGAGCATATTAAGGTTAAGTATACAGCTGAAAAATTAACTAATAACGATTTAGTTAGAAAAAGTTATAAATTTGGAGCTGAACAAGAAGCTTCAGTTGGAGATACTGTTATTTATATAGAAAATATATATAACTACGATATAAAGAATTTAGTTAAGGTTAATACATATGTGGCAAATGGTGATTTATCATTGTTTTTCCCTAACGGAAAGATTAACTTTTTTAACGATACTCCATATTATTCAATTTATAAATATAAAAATATCAACTTAATACAGTCAAAAATTATTCCAAGAAATATTAGAGAAGAATGGGTGGTTTATCTGCCTGTTAATTCTGCTCAAAAAATAGTTGGTGACAACCTGTTTTACTCAAGACGCTATCGTTATCACTCAAATTTTTATAATAAAATTGTAGAATTAGAGGATCATCCTAATTTCGAGTTTGATGTTTCCAGAGGGGGCCGTGTATTTAATTTTGTTGGAAAGACAATACGAACGATTGATAATTCAGACGTTGATATATTTAGACAAGAATTAACTTATATAGGAAAGTCAAATAACACTATAAAATTTCTCTATCGAGAGTATTATAAAAATAAAATAAGGGAAGCATTTACTCACGAAGTTTCATATGATCTCGATGAGGATAATATTATAAGATATAAAACTATACGAATTGAGGTGTTAGATTCAACAAATGAAACTATAAAATATAAGGTTATTAGTGACAAATAATAAATCTAGTGTAAATATATTAGTTTTTTTGCGAAGCAATCGTATCTAACGTTCCATAGGCTTCGGACAAGATATTGATATTTTTTGGTTTAAGAACAAATCTTTTAACGCATTGTTAATATATACCTTCTTTGTCTCATCTAAAAATATAACTACTACACTTACAAGAGCAGCACACACAATGGTGGGATTATACCAAGTATTAGCCCAATGATTATATCTATTTGTATCTCCACGATAATAAGGTCCTGTCCCCTTTAAATAAGCCGTTGTTTTTCCATTTATTTCTGATGAAACAATATCTTGAACAGCATTGTAGGGTATTACTTCAAATAAAACATATTTTAGAGGCAAATCACTTGTAGATAGAAAGTCAATATCTACATCAACCCCGTTAACGATATTAGGTTGAGATGTTTTTATTTTTGTAATAATAAGCGGTAATTTTAGTTTATCTGCTTTTTCAATCTGCTTTGAATATTTATTTATATTCTTCTTTCTGTTTTCTTTTATTAATGTCTTGTAGTCAGTTTTCTTTATTATTGTCTCATAGTTGGAGTTTTTCTTTTCCATAGAATAAGTAACGCTTCCATCTGGTGCTACATATTTGTAAACCCCAGCAAATGAATAAGAAAAATATATGCCAGAAATGGTTATCAATAATAATATTATTTTCATCTTAAAATTTATATTCATCATTTATTAAATAATAACAGTTAAATAAATTATGTCTTTTATACTTACCTTAACTTCCAAAATATTGATAGATAAAAACTAACTGCGTCCTACGGATACGCTTATTAATTAAGTTGTCGGAAGTACCTTACGCCTTAAGTTTTATAGTCAGCACTAGGCCGATTTGTGATCTGTTATGAGGCGTCGCTGGGCCGCATTGCCACAAATTTGCTTTCCCGTTACCCAACATGCCATCGACGGCTTTTGATGGCCTAGATGGTCTCTAGAAGGATTTTCGTTCTGTCCACGCGTGGACAAAAAACGCCAAATTTTCAGTAATATCACATAAATATTACCCTTTCGATTTTCCCTTTGTGTGTTTATGGACGGTTGATCTTTTCGCGTTCATAATGTCAGCAATCTCTCTTATCGTCAATCCATCATCTCTTAGTTCTTGAGCTTTATCCTTATCGAATGGTTTATTAACAAATAATTTTTTAAGGGCTAACCTTTCTTGTAATTGAGCTATTTGTCTATTTTTAATGACTAAATTGTTGTGATTTGATACTTGCTTAGCTAGTTGTCTCAGAGCACCTGTTATTGAGTTATTGTTAAGTATATCTCTTTTGCTATAGCTTTTATTTTTCTTCAGCTCTAATATTACTTCGTGTTCTTCATATTCGTTAAGAACACTCTCAAATAACTTAGTCGCTCTTTGTTTTGCTATATCTTTACGCCATTGGTCTGATTTCCCATGTTTTTCAGCGTATCGTTTAATAATTTTAGTTCCACTATCGCCAGTTTTCAAAACGATTTCTATCATAGAATTTAATTCATCCAAGGTTACCCTGGCTCTTTGTTTGTCTTCTTGATTATATTTTTGCTTTATTAATGTCAAATCTTGAATTAGTTGTTTAAGTGCCTAGAAAAAAGTCAGACGGTCTTAGGTTCTCCGTCATTCCGGCATGGACTGCCGGAAACCAGTTATCATGGATGATGGCTTATACAACCCTACTTATTACCAATCACTTATCTATTTCCTTTTTTTTATCTCTTGCATTTTTATGTAGCTTTCCAGCTTCATGTTTGAACTTGTAACGATCTTCATTTATATTATTTGTTGCCATATCTATTAACCATATTTAGAGCATAAAAAAGCCCATAGTTGTTACACTATAGGCTTTATATTTAGTTGTAATATTACTTACTCAATATTTAACTTAGTTTCATTGTTTTCTCATTAGGTCTAAAAGTATCCATTCATTTAAGGCTAGTTACTGTAGTAAGCGGCTAGTTGAGGCAAAAAAATGTACTTCTTTTCATATGTCACGATCTTGTCACAACTACAAGAAGGTAGTAGACTGATCTATAGTTATAAACCAGCTTTAAATCAGGCTTTTTTCTTGGTTTTAAGGGTAAGTAGTTGGCTTCAGGTGCTAGTGGGGGCAACCCCGTGGAGGTTCAAGTCCTCTCCTCGGCACCATTAAATCAAATCGTATCTTGGGTTCTATAGGCAGCTCATTTATAGCTTGAATGACCACCCCTTAGCCTCCTAACACCTCTAATCTTCCGAATAAAGCACCCGGGGCATTTCTCTCGACATTGATTGTTCTATAACGCAATAAATTTCCGCCCTTGACACTGTGTTTCAGTATTGACCGGAATAATGGGCTGCGCATAAAAACTTCGAATATAGCCCGAAGATCTGCATCCGTCCTTTCCATAACAATCTATTAAACACTGATATTGACGCCCCGATCAGTACTGAGATCTTCTGAGTTCAATCTAAATTCGCTTTAGCGAACTGAATAAAGCCGCAGATGGAAGGCTCATAAAGACGGCTCGCCGACTCAATCGAATCGGCACTTATTTTATTTCACGATCCGCTTCGTTAATGAGCTTGTCGTTAATGCTGGCAATCCGGCGCTGCATAAGGCCATTATCGGCGAATTCCCACAACTCGTTACCGTAAGATCTAAACCATTGCCCTGAATCGTCGTGCCATTCATAACGAAAAGTCACTGCAATACGGTTTCCGGCAAAACACCACAATTCTTTTTTTAAGCGATAATCAAGTTCCCTGTCCCATTTTCGAGTCAAGAATTCGATAATTTTTTCTCGACCTAAAAAGATTTCGGCCCGATTACGCCATTGACTGTCAACGGTATAAGCGCTAGCTACTTTTACCGGATCCTTAGTGTTCCAGGCATTTTCCGCCAACTGCACTTTTTCTCTGGCCGTTTCCTGCGTAAACGGCGGTAAAGGGGGTCTTGTTTCCGTCATAATAGCCTCTCTCGGTTAGAACTATCGTTGTTTGTAGATAATTGCAGACTGCATTCTTTCGTCCAATTGACGCCAAGCAGCAAAGCGAAATTAGAATTCTCGCCCCATACGATAAACTATCACATACTGATTTCATATGTGCCGTTGAATTTCTAAAGATAAGTGTTCCGAAAGAAGTTTAGTTGCGTTAGAATATGGCTTTTTGTCACGGAGAACTTAAACGATATGCCGATACGCGTGATCATAGAACTGACAGAGACAGAACGTGAAACGTTGGATGACATTATTAAAAAAGGTCATGATTGGCGGGAACGAGATCGGGCAATGACCATTAAATTACTCAGTCAAGGTCTGACGGTTTCAGAGGTTGCCAAACAACAGGGCTATCATGAAGAAACGATCCGTAGACGCCGTCGGCTTTGGAAAAAGAAGGGCTTTTGCAGTTTACCGGACCAACCACGTAGCGGTGCACCGAATAAACTAACGGATGAAGAGCGGCAGTTGTTAAAAACCTGGGTTGAACAAGAGGCCTTAACGTCACGCGCCCTGTTGAGCCGACTGGAAGAACGCGGCGCAGCGGATATCTGTGATAAAACCTTGCATAACGAATTGAAACGAATGGGTTTCATTTGGAAACGCACACGGTATAGTTTAAAAAAAAACGCGATCCCGAAAGGTTCGAACAAGCCCGACAGGACATTGAGCAATTGATCGAACGGGCTCGACAGGGAGAGGTTGAGCTAGCCTATGTGGATGAAGCCGGGTTTGCCGCGCAACCGCCTAACCGTTCAGCCTGGACAGCACAAGGGGAAACGCATTGTGTCACCGCAAAACGGGGGCAACGCTTAAATCTTATAGGTGCTATGTTGTCATCGGGAAAATTGGTGTTAGCTAAACTATGGCGAAGCGTAAACGGATTGTTTTTCTTCGCATTTTTGATGGCGCTGATAGAAGGCATTCGAAAACCGCTCGTAGTGATTTTAGACAATGCCTCTATTCACACGAGTAAAAAACTAGAACCTTATTGGCAATTGTTGAAAGAAAAAGGTATGCAGTTTTATTTTTTGCCGCCGTACTCACCCGAATTGAATCGGATTGAAATGCTATGGCGTAAAATGAAATATGAATGGTTGCCGTTTAAACAAATGGAGCCAAATGAGCTTGAAGAGGAGATTGGTAAAATCAGAAATGGATTTGGCAATGAATACAATCTTACTTTTTTCTAGGCACTTATCACTTCATAATGAATTATGGTCGCAAGAGAAGGTAGCCAATTGGATAGCTTTTAAAAAGACATAGCAGTATTACAATTAAATTTTCTTTCATGTATAACCGGTATTTTAGCTAATAGGTGCAGCAAGGTTTATAAGCACAATGCTTTATTTGAAAATAGAATCTATTAAATTATAATAGATATTATGCCCTTTTCTGGAGTCGGTTATGCAGGAATTAATTGGTGAGTTAGGCGTTGATTTGGTTAATGCACTAGATCGCCTAAAACAATCACAAGAAGTCTTTTGCAAGCGTCTTATTGGCGAACAAGATTATCCTATTTGGTTACAACAGCTTTCCGAGGAGCCCCGTGAAGCAGTTGCTCAATTATTATGTGATTGGGAGTATCATGATGGCGATGAACCAGGTAAAACGAATCAAACTATCGGTTTGATCGGATGTTCGCCCGATGCTTTAGATGCATTGGACGAACTTAATCAAGCTCGAAAAAATGTTCATAATGTTTTACTGGCGATTGATCGCTTAGAAGCTGATCAACTTCCAAATTATAAGCAAATCCCGCGGGCATTAAGCAAAGAAGCCCTGACTCGTTTAGGCTATGCTAGGTTCAATCGTCGCCAAACATGCAGGCAGTTGGTTCAGGTGTCGGCCGAGAAGCATATCTTAGCGGCCAGCTTCTTTTGGAATTGCTACACCAAGACCGTTAAAATCACTATTGATCAGGCCCGGCAATTATTGGAACAATTGGTGTCTGGCGAAGGTATGCGCGCGGCCGAGGCGCAAATGGATTTAGAAAAACTGGCGAATCTTTCTCCAAAAGAAATGCTTGTTCGGGTTTATCCAGAAAGTCTTCATCAACGCGTAACATTAAGCTATATAAAGGACCTCTCTGATCAAGATGTCAAAACGGCCCAATATATGGCCCATAGTCCAATCTTCTACCCGGCGGCGCCGAATCAAGCATTGCCGGAGATCCGGCCTTTACCTGCTGGTCCAACTCGACGCTTAAGGAGGCGTAAAACGTCTTATGAGGATATGCCTTATTTATTTTCTATTAAGGCTCATCGTGTGCGTAACAGCATTCGCGGCATATGACTGAAGTCTTTTGTAAACATTAGAATAGAGGGGCTTGCTTTAATACTCGCATATAATGTGGTAGGATAATGCTTGAAAAATTATGTGGTTTGGCTTGCACAATCCTGCCGTCCTAACTAATTCTATAACCATTAAATTATTGGTAATTAATTCAAGCCATCTTATTCTTATGCTGGATATAGCACGTCACTCAGTCAATTCTACTCAATCCAATACTTTTTTTCGTATTGCCTGTCATCAAGCCGCATTTTTACTTTTCGGCAAGAAGGTTGAAATCGACCAGTTAAATCGATTGCTTGTGTTGGCAAAGGCTAATCGCGAAGAATTATTGCATGATATCGCCAACAAACATGGTATGACTTTACCGGGGCATATTTATTTGCATTCGAATTGCGATGACTTTGTCCGTGATTTTGAGCGAATCATTGCTGAATTTACCAGTGTGCTAGAAAAAGAAATTGGTATTGCTGTTTCTTATGCAAAAGAGAACGCTGAATTAACGCTGCATAAGGCTCAAAGCGAAAATTATTACATGCCCAAACATCGTTGCGAACAATTGCAGAATATTATTGCTGCCGTTAACGCCTAACTCAAGTAGTGCAGACACATGATCTTCTGTCGTCCACTTATGTTTAGCTTATCAAAGCTTAAGTTTTGATTTAAACTAAACCCAGGCTTTTTAAAAAAGTCTTTTCATCACTTGTTTTTTCACAGGAGCTTCTTCCATGAGCGACATCCGTAAAAAAGACGACTTAGTTGTAGCCGTTCAAAATGTTTTGGCCTCACAGAACCTGCCTCGCAACTTACCAAAATCTGCAATCAATGAAACCATTCAGGCGGTTTTTGAGACCATTGCCAATACGTTGGGAAAAGGCGAGCGCGCATATATCCATGGATTTGGCACTTTTGAGCCCACGGCGCGCGAGGAGCGCCAAGGTCGAAATCCAGCCACAGGTGAAGAAATCACAATTCCTGCCAGTCGCTCATGTCGATTCAAACCCAGTGAAACCTTAAAAAAAGCGTTAAACGGTTAATCACTAATTTTAATATCAATGATTTGCTTGTTCGGTGAGTCATTGATTTTTTATATAAGGGGTCCAATGACAAACAACCAAAACAATCTCGACACCTTGAAAACTGCATTTGCTTATAAGGCTATCCAGCAGCCTATTTCCTGCAAATACTTCAGCAGATGAACTCTCTAGCCGACCAACCATCAGGAGTGTCTCAAAATGTCTAAAACTGTGAAAATAAAACGCGGTGTAACCGTGCAAACTGATTTTGGTGTCGGGCCGGTTGTAGCCATTACAAAAGACTGGCTGATCCATTTGGATGAAAAGGGCCGCGAGATCTGCGTTTATATTCCGGATCACACGATTAGTGTGCCTGCCGATATCGACTCAATGGATGTCCCTGATAATGAATTGGAGTTAAGCTGTTAAAACAATATCTATCCAATCAATACAGTATCCAATGAAAGTTCTTAATAAAAAACATTACCCGAAGATTTCATCTGATGATATTTATATTGGCCGAGGCTCTCAACTAGGCAACCCCCACCAAATAGGACCGGACGGCGATCGTGACACGGTATTGGCGAGGTATGAACACTGGCTAAACGAGCAAATTGACAGCCGCAATCCGATTGTTATGAGTGCCTTGCTAAGTCTGCATGAGGACTCTCAACTATTGTGTTATTGCGCGCCATCCCCTTGTCACGGCGAGATTATCGATAGAATATGGCAGGAACGTATTAAGCCAATTCTGGATTCTCCTGAACGGAATCTGGCTTATGCCGGGATCGGTGCCCGGGCCACAGCAGATCCAACTCTGCGATTCATGCAAGCATTGGCCGGCCGGCTTGATGAATTAGGTTTTACACTGCGTAGCGGTGGCGCCGACGGCGCTGACAGCGCGTTTAATAAAGGCGCTTCGAACGCTGAAGTCTTCTTGCCATGGCCTGGCTTTAATAAGCAGAAAAGCGTTTATGACTCCCCCTCGCTTGAGGCATACCGGCTTGCCGCTTATTTTCATCCAGCATGGAAACGATTAAAGCCATCTGTCCAAAGTCTTATGGCTCGCAACTGCCATCAAGTGTTAGGCGCAAACTTACGATCGCCCAGTGATTTTGTGGTGTGCTGGACCTTAGACGGCGCCGAAACCCGTCAATCTCGAACCCAAGCGACCGGCGGGACTGGATTGGCTATTGCCTTGGCGGATAGTTGTCGCATCCCGGTTTTTAACCTTAAGAATCCGGATGCCATGGCACGCCTAAAGACGCACATCGAGTCGCATCCGGAATATCATCCCAAGCAAACTTTAGGAGGTTGATCGCTGCCTATATATTAATGTGGTATCATATATATTATTATTGACAGCATGGCCGTTAATTCGGATAATACAGTAAAACCTGTTAATTGTTTGAGTGGTTGGCAATTGACATCGGCAGTGATTTGACGCGCTGCGCATCGCATCAAAGGGCGAACAAAGTAGATGGGCCAGACTGCGCAACCAAAAGAATACACACGGAGATTCAGTTTCAACGGTTAAACCCTGCCGCCTTGCTTATGCGGAAGTCAGTACTTAGCAGTCCAAACAGGACCGCCAATTGTTTAACGAAGGTCAAGAAAAATATGAGTGACAACACAAAAATTGAATGGTCTGACGCCACTTGGAATCCAGCAACAGGATGCTCAAAAGTATCCGAAGCATGCCGGAACTGTTATGCCTTAAGAGATTGGGTGCGCATGGCCGCGAATCAAAATTCCGTTTACTACGATCGTCAATTTACAGATGTAATGTGCCACCCTGAAAGATTGGATCAGCCTATTCGCTGGCAAAAGCCGCGTATGATCTTTGTTAACAGCATGTCCGATCTCTTTCATGAGGCGGTTCCGGACGAATTTATCGATCAGGTTTTTGCTGTCATGGCTATCGCGAATCAACATGTTTTTCAGATACTCACCAAGCGTCCTCTGCGCATGCGCGAGTATCTGACAAAACGGGCGGCCGGCGGTCGTTATATATGGCAAGCCGGCCAACAAATCAAAATGTCTCGAGGTCGAAGCAAGCCGGAAACCTCCTGGCCATTGCCTAATGTATGGCTCGGCGTCAGCATTGAGAATCAGCAGGCAGCCGATGAGCGTATTCCGTTACTCTTGTCGACGCCAGCCGCGGTTCGCTGGATTAGTGCTGAGCCCTTGCTTGGGCAGCTTGATTTAACCACTATCAGCGTCATTGACGGTGACCCATATTTTATCAATGCCTTACGCGGCGAGATGAGAATTACTGAATCAGCATCCCATGATCTTTCACCGGTTGAGTTTTTGAATAAATTGGATTGGGTGGTAGTCGGAGGGGAGTCTGGAGAAAATGCAAGGCCGATGCATCCTGACTGGGTGAGATCGATTAAAGATCAGTGCAACGCGGCGAATATTCCGTTTCTTTTTAAACAGTGGGGCGAGTTTACAGAAATTGATGGGCCAGTTTGTCGCGGATCATTTTCAAGAAATCGAGAGCCTGGTGATTTTTACATGGATAGTGACGGAACAATTATACCGTTTAATGATGACCTCTCTAAACAAGGTGGTTCTAACTTTCGTAGCGCATGGACAACATCAATTATGCGCCGAGTTGGAAAAAAATCAGCAGGACGCTTGCTTGATGGCAAGTTCTATGACAATTATCCGGACGCCCAAATAAATTAAATTATTACGGAAAGCCGAAAAGATAGTTTTATTGAATCACTTGCGGATTTGGTTATTGGTTACCTTATTAGTTTATTGTTTCAATTGACAATCTTTTATTTTTATCAAGAAATTGATCTTCCCCAGCGAGACAACATGACAATCACCCTCTGGTTTACTATGTTGTCGCTGGGACGAAGTTACCTGGTTCGCCGTTACTTTAATCGAAAAGCCATGCTAGCTTCAATGAAATTATAAGGAAATCCTGATGACACTTACCTTAAAATCCAATGCTCGAACACAATCTATTTTAGTGGCTTTAAAAGAGTGCTGCCGTCAATCCGTTGAGAAGCATGCCATGCTAAAAGCCTCCTATTTATCCCATGGTGATGCTGCAGCTGCCAATTTAGGCGCTTTTGTTCCCGAAATTTCTGAGCGAACCGGTATTCATCCGGACGCTTGCAGTCGATTGCTTAAAAAATTAGAAGCAGAGAAAAAAGCCATTTGTAAATCCACATCGGGCGGATCTACTCGCTGGTGGCCAGTTGGGTTTGCTCAAGAAATGCTGTGCTCGCCTGCAGCATGATTATTTTAAAATAAGGCAAAACTGAAAAATTAATATTGGAGAGGAGAGGATATGAAGTATGACGTAGGCGAAGTTTTTGTGCCTGGACAAGTATGGGTCACTTCTCGGGGCGGCCTTTGGAAAATATTGCGATATGAATACCGTAATAATGAAAAATTCGTATTGATGAGAGCTGGTGAAGAGGGGAGAGGACGTAAACAATATAGACCATGGGACAAAGTGGATGGCTGGAGTATCTGGATTCATGCCGACGGTACGCCAACAGCGAATTGTGTAGCGAATCGCGAATCATATAAATAGTGATTCGATTTACTAGTGAGGCAACAATGACGGACAATCAAGAATTTAAAAACGGTCTCGAACGCTTTTTAAATAAAGTCGAACTGAAAAAACAGGCTTTTAGAGAAGCTTGGATGAGAGAACACAAGAAAAACCCTAAGCATTTTCCGCTTGATATGCCAGATGGAAACGAAGGTTTGTGGTACGAATTTTTTTACAACTTCTTACTTCAGGAAGGCGACACACTTTAACAGGAGCTTGTGATGACCACTAAAATTCGTAACCAAATTGTCTTAACGTCTGCCACTCATTACTTGGTTGACTCTCCCTGGCGATCGGTAGATACCCGTGTCTTTGTTGTTGCTGAAGGGGCTTGCAACGACAAGACCTTTGGCGCCATATTAAGCAATGATCCAGGCCTGCATTCGTCAGCGGATTTGTTTTCAGAAGAGCATATCCATTTCGACAAGGCAGAGTACCAATCGATTCGACGCGCACTAAAAAAAGCCAATGAGCAAAATAAGGTGATAGATCGTCGTGGTGAATCCGTATCCGGTTATCACCCCAACCTGTATGAAAAACTGTACCGTCAGTTAGAAGAAAAATATTTGGGTCAAAAAGTATATCTGAATGTCTCATTTGAAGAAAAAGAGGCTGTGAAAGCACTGGGAGCCTGCTGGGATGGAGGTGCTCGACGATGGTTTGTTATGAGTAAGTCAGCCAACTTTGATCAGTTAACGAATTGGCTACCTGAAGAGTTCTGTAATCTTTTATCTTTGGCGTGAAGCGTTTAGTGTAAAAAACGGCTATCGTCGTTAATCATTTTTAAAATATATGTTGTAATATATTTATTTAAAAAATAGGAAAAATCAATGTTTAAAAATATTGTTGCATTTTCAGCTGACAAGGATTTGGGGGTAACCTCTGAAGTCCTTAATGAAAAATTAGCGGAGCACCCTTTTCGCGAGTGTGGTGCAATCGAGCCATCATCATCAGGCTGGGTAAAGCCATTGGGCAAAATTGGCGAGCTGACCCACGCTATTAACGGGTATATTTTGTTTACCTTGCGAACCGATGAAAAAATCCTACCGACATCTGTAGTGAACGATATGCTAGCAGAAAAAGTTGAGGAGACCGAAGAGAAGGAAAATCGAAAATTATCTCGTAAGGAAAAGCAGTCGATGAAAGATGAAATTACCTTGGCATTGTTGCCCAAGGCCTTTGTCAAAACATCTCGAACGCATGTCTATATTGATGTTCGCAAAAATATCATCGTAGTGAATGCCTCCAGCGCCAGCCGGGCCGAAGAGCTGATCAGTTATTTGCGTAAAACATTGGGTAGCTTACCGGTAACACCATTGCGGGTAAATGACACGCCGGAAGTCGTTATGACCAATTGGCTGCGGAGCAAAACACATCCAAACAACTTTATGATTGGTGAAGACTGTGATCTTAAAGATATGGCGGAAGAGGGTGGCACCGTAAAAATTAAGGGGCTGGACCTGTTCTCAGAGCAGGTAGAAAATCACTTGGAAACCGGCAAACAAGTGAACAAGCTTGCACTTACCTGGAAGGACTCGATTGATCTCATAATTAACGACCATTTGGAGTTAAAACGAATTAAGTTGCTCGACACCTTGTCAGATCAGGCTTATGAAGCCAAAGATAATGCCGGTAATGCCGCGGCAGAATTTGATGCGGACTTCTCTATTTTTTCAAACGCGATCAGCGAGCTTCTCGATGCGGTTGCCGAGGCATTCGGCGGAATGGTTAAGGCTGCAGCATAAAAGTTCAGTGTCATTCCAGAGCCCGGTAATCCTGCCGGTCAAAAAAACCATGCCGACAGCATGTCGGCATGGACACCAGGCGTTTAATGAGCGCATCGCAATCTGACCTGATTCTTTGAAGATAAGCACGGATGCTTATCGACCCGCCGGTGACGTTGCGTGTTCTGGTTAAAATCTTTCAAATAGACCGATTTTTAACGGAACCCAGAGCACTCAAGGCATGGAGCCAATTGAATTCGCGTAAACACTTAATTTGCATGCGTTAATGTGATTTAATAGTTACATAATACAACAGAGATCGTACAAATTCCGATTTTACCCGACTCGCAATCAAATCGAACAGTTGAGTCGTGAACATGGTGCTTGTCGGCTTGATTAACTCGTTGGGCAATTCTGGAGGATAACGGGCAAGCGTAGCGGCGCGAGGTACGAGCGTCCGAATTAAATAGGAGTATAAAATGAGATTGACGCGGCGACAATTGCAAACAGCACTCAATAGACTGGCAAAGGCAAACTCCGAAGCGCAACGGCAGCGCGCACTGATTTATGACCACTGCGTGGAGGTTTACGGCGCAGGCCCTGGCGACCTGGACAATGACGCATTCATTGACGCTGTGGACGGTGGATGCGGTGAGGCGCATGGCATGACGGTCGATGAGTTTGAGCGATCGATGAAAGACTGTTCGGAGCGCTAACGCCCCGCATAACCGGGCGGCGGTAGCCACCATCAACATTTTGTGTCTGGAAGTCCTGAATGTGGCCGGAATGCTGAAAAACCGCCGGCTGGCCCGGGCCATCGCCGATGTCGGCTTGCACAAACTAAAAACGTACCTTGAGCACAAAGCGCAATGGTATGCGAGAGAGACCCGGGTCATCGATCGCTGGTTTCCCTCGACAAAAACCTGTTCGGCGTGCTGAAAACAGCACACCATGCCATTGCACAAACGGGTTATGAAATGTGATTGCGGTCTCGAAATGGATCGAGATCAGAATGCTGCCATCAACATTTTGCCGGCTGGGTTAGCCGGATGTGGGCGACAAACTGCTCCTGCGTTTGCTGCATTCGCGGCGTCCTGCCGCTTAGCGACACACCCACAGGCAGCTTAACCGAACGGTTCCTGCCTGTGAGTGAGAGCCTGAGTGGATTGAAGGGATCAGTCTACTAAAGGCGTTAAGTGTTTATTCCAATGTGAGCAGAAAGCGATGGAAAGATAAAAAAAATCCGGAAAACAAGTTTCCGGATTAACGCATCAACAACAAGGAGGCAAGGAGGAAGGGCTAATGAGAAAAAATACTATAAGCATATGATACCAAATTTTAAAAAATAAAGTAACTTTATAAAACAAGAGATTTATGGACACCAAACAGATAGAAAATGAATTTAATGCCGCAATTAACTTTGCGCTTGATGAAGCAGGTTTTGACGGCCTTTTATTTCTTCGATTATGGCGTGAAGGCGCTTGGGATGCAATTGAAAAGGATTTTCCTGAATTTAAGATTTCAGATGCCCTTAAAAACCCTTGGGCACAGTAACACACGCAACCTCGAAGATACTATATTGGCGGCATTAGGTCGACGCGATTAAGTTTTTATGCGAAAAAGCATGATTATTTTAAATTTGATATAATCAAAATATGTTCCCACATTTATAAAATAATCATGTTTAAAGCTGGTGATACAGTAAAGTCAAATCAACCAAATCTCCTTCAAGATTTACGGTTTGTAATTCTAGAAATCGAGTCAGATACACAAACCGCTAGTATCCAGGTAGCCAAAGGGTACGGCACTTTTATAAAGGAAAAGGGGCGTATAGTCGAACAATTACCAGTTTATGATCCTATTCCGCTTTCTGTACTTGCACCAGCAAGAATTGATCTAGACTGGAAAACTGAATGTATCTCTAGGTTTTCAAGAAATCTGAAAATTCTATTTTTAAAAATAATATAATGAACAAGGTTGAATGAAGCGGCGAGATTTTTTAAACTATGTTGTATCATATTCAATTATAATATTTTAAAGGCAATTATGAAAAACTCTATTTTATCTTTTATTATATTTTTTTGCTGGGACTAGATGTCGCGGTGGCCGGCGACTCCACCACTATGGCGCCGCTCGGTGTAACACCTAACTTTCAAACCGGCGGGGTTGATCGATCGGGAAGGGCCTGGGCTGGGTATAAAGGATTGGAAGGACGATCACTTTCGTCTAGTGGAACAAATGGAGCATATTATAATTTATATTGCTGGGCTTATGTCGACTCTAACGGCGTTCCTTTTATAAGATCAAGATCTGTACTCAGAACCGCTAACGCCCAGGATAGCGGATGGAAAAAAGGCGAGCTTACAACAGCAGGGATAAACACCTGCACTGTTACACCAGCAGGTCTATCGGGTTCATATGTTACAAGTAAAAAATGGTGATGTTCTTATAAGATGTTCTCATAAAATGTCTTATGAAATTTTCCGCGTTGCTTGTCGGCATTATCAACGATACAGATTGCCACCCATTGGAGATTACAGGAAGTCGCTCAGCCTCTCCGCACGGATTATCTCATGATTTTTCCACCGCACAATGATGGTAGTTTTTTTCTGCATCTGATCTACGATTCTGCTTTAATACCTTTTTTAGAAAATACTAGATAGTTATGGGTGAAGCCAAAAACAAGGCTAAACGATTTGTGGCCAGTATTCAGAAATTGAACGACCTTGATCTCTCGGACGTTGTATCCGCCATGCAAAAGTTAGCAATAGCTTCTTCGGCACAATTTTGTGGCGATTGCTATGTGCATGCCGGATTGTGCCAAGCCTTACTCAAGGAGCTAGGTGTCGAAACCGAATTATGTGTCGGGTTTGCCGCCTGGCGTGTTGGAGAGGGAAACAGCGATGTCATTGTTCATGGGCTAATCCGTGAAAATTCTCCTCAAGCTATCGACTATATGAAGCTCAACGATCCTCGCGCAATTCCTTATCATGCTTGGTTGGAGTGCGGATATTGGCTTATCGATTTTACCACTTACCAATTAGAGGAAAAGGCGGCTCGGCTTGATGCAATGGATGGCGGCCATACTGACGTAGACTGGCAGCCGGATTATCTAATAATTGAGAAAAAATCAATTTCTCAGCTTAAGGATGTGATTCAAACGACAACCGGAACCTATTGGTATGAGCGCGTTATGCCGCTGGAAAAACGCATAAAAGCATTAGCCGGGTCCATTGACCAGGAAGATCTTGAGAATCTAAAATTGATATACGAGCATAAGGATATTCACGTAGTTGGACCGTGCGGAGCAATTTAGAGGGACAATTTAGATTCTTCTTCGTCGAAGATAAACACGGACGCTTATTGACTCGCCGACGACGTGCGGATTGAATCGATCAGCCTACTCATTGTCGATCAGGCCAATACTGGTGACTCATCCTCTTCCTCGTCAAGCATCGAAAATAAATCAATTTGTTCAGTCGTGCCAATATCGGCCGGAGCCAGCTCCTCACTCACTGATGAGTTTTCTTCAGTTTGTTCAACTAATGACAATAAGTACTCTCGCTTGATATTAGGGCCGGCAATACCCATTCGCTCTTTAAAATAAGTCCGTTGGAGAATGTTATCATGGATATTGACTTGCTGAGGAGAGAGCGAAACGACTCCCATTTGGACCCACCAGAGATAACCGCGGGTTAGTCCAACATTATCCTTTGAATTATTGTGCATCTCCATCATGCGATCTATCTCGAATTCAAGTGCGAGATAGGCGCCTTCCAAATCCACATCAAAAGTGGATTCAGTTTCTACATCCATGACAATCTTACCGTTTTTCAGGGTTCGCGTCCCCATACAGCCGCCGGCACTATCCGGATCATTAACCATCTCCAAGATAGGATTACGTAAACCCAATATTGACCCATATTGTTGATCCCAATATTTGCCGACATACAAATAACGGCTCGCCGGCATTGGTGATCTGGGATATTCTGGGATTTCCGGAACTGCATAGCGTATGCCGTTTTCAACGATATCGATATATTCTTTAATCGCTTGAAAAGGTTTATGCATTCCTTGCAAGCTCCATAAGCAGTCAATCGCGACCAAAGCCTGGATTGATACTAATTCAAGCCGCGGACCGCTTAACCCGGCTTTATAGGAAGACTCTCGTTCGTCGGCATCGATACTTAATGCGTATCGTAATAGCTCAAGACACATAGCCGGTGAATAGACATCAGGCCGAATGGCAATCATGCCGTCATCGTCGATGGTCCGGCCGATGCATTGTCGTCGCCCAAAATCCCATTGAGTATTGACGATGAACTCACGTAGTTTATTCGCGCCAGCCATATATCCATAGCGTTTAGGATCGCCTTCAAGCATCGCCGTTAAAGATTTATCGTTTTTTACAGCAACACAAGTAACACATCCAGTTCTAGCGCCACAGCTATCCCCGCGAGCTTTTTTCGCGCCTTCCGTAATTGCATCAGAAACAACGGCACAACTAGTACCTCCGCTATCCGCATATATTCTTCGCAGATCCTCGAAATCAGAATAAGATGGTTGTAGTCCGGAACGAACCAAACCAATCCACTCCCAAACGTCATCCGTATCCCAGTCCGCGATTGCCGAAAAGACCAGATCGCCGTTTTTATTGCGCACAGGGTATTCATGACTATCCCCTCGCTGGGCCATTTTGATGGAACGCTCGGTTGACTCCGAATAACGCGTGCCCACCAAGGTCACTATTTCTTGTTTAGTTTGATCACCTACCTGTTTCATCAGTTTTTTTCGAAGCCTTGCCATAGGCAAAACTTTCCAATCAACCGCGCAATCATGATTTGATTGAGGAAAGGAGGGTAGAGCCCGGCCACCAATAATGCGAACAGCCCAGGATGCATTCAACGTTGGGCTGGCAACATAATAATCTAGATGAATTCCGTGTTTTCCAGAAAAACCAATGATTTTTTCAGACTCTTGGCGGGCATATACCGTTATTTCAGGATTTTCGACACCGGTATCGCCATTAGTTACAAGAATGTATGGTTCAGCACCTTTTTTCTTTGCTGATGCAGCAGCAGCTAAGGTCAGATCGATCAAAGCCGATGAGTCTTTGCCACCGGACCAGGCAACCGAAACAGGGGTTTCTTGTAAAAAGAGTTCTTCAATTCGCTTAAAGCTGGCGCGGTGCTTTTCATTGTGAAAATTCAATATTTACGCTCCGAATTACTGGGTATCAGGTCGATTAATAGTGACAAATGCATCACGACTTAATGACTTACTAATCAGGCGCTAAGTCGCGAATCCATCTCAAACCCGCTTAGAAAATCTTCAGTCGGCAACTCACTAGGGGAGGTTATAGCGGAGAACATCTCCCCTGTAACCACAGGAATATTTTCTTCGGCGTAATGTTCAGCATGGGCGCCAGCCATTTCAGGCGAGTCGGCGGCGATAGCCACCATAATGGTTTCAAACGGCGTATTGGTGTCCTCATGTGAAAAAATACCGATTTCACATTCATACAGACAGAGAGAGTCATCAGACAATATATCTTCTAAGGCATCTTCCAAATTTAACAAATCAAGCGGTTGATATTGATATTTATGTTTTAGATTCCAAGCGTTCACATAATCCGTCCAATGAAAGGTATCAGGGGCTGCTCGATTAATGACCCGCTCTAGGTAATTCCGCGCTACCAGTGAATCCTTAAAAGCGTCCAATACTTCTGGAATTTCGTAATAAAGCGGCTCCCTTGTTCCAAACACCGCTTTGATTGTTGAGGCAACTGGCTTAATTTGATGTTTTGAATCACCTCGTTCAAATAGTTTTTTTGCGAATTCCTGCCAATCACTATCAGCCTTGTCATCGGAAAGGGTTGCTTCATCATCGAACACGCCTATTTCTAAGCCGGCATAAGAAAGGGAGACCTTGGATTGATTGGTTCGCTCAATACTCAAAAGCTTTGGATTGAATGACAAATATCGCGAAGGCGGATCATAAGGAGCTATTGGATCGCCGGCCTTCTCAGACATCACTGTTTCGTTTTGCTTAGTCGGATGCAGCGTGCCAGCGATAGCACCAAGCCAATATTCCAGGTTTCCTTTTTGTTTGGGAAAGCAATTGAGCATCGCATGCTCACGACTACATGTTCTTACGGAAAGCCATCCTAGCGAATAAGCGGAGTCAGTTTGAAATGATGTGGGTTTGCCATGTAATAACTGATCAGGCTCAACACCTATTGCATTAGCAACTTGATGTATTGTTCCATCACTCCATCCCAGGATCGCAAGCATGGCGTTCAAACGATTATTCGATGAAGCATCTATTTGTAGTTGATGCGGCAATTTAGTCATAGGAATGCCTCTTTTAAAAAAAACTTTTATAATTATATATTACAACATGTTTATATTTGCAATTTAAGTGAAAAATAGCACTTACGAATAACTATCCGCGCATTACTTGGTCAGGTTCATCATCAAGCTCAGGTTGCGATTTCAAGTCTCTCAATCCTTTTTTATATCCCCAGCCTGTCCAATAATTTTCAACTAGCCTCACAATCCGTTCAGCCAATTCTTGGCTATCTTTTTCCAATTCCCTTAACGGAATCTCCTGTTCAAAGTATTGGCGCTCCTTTCTTTTAATGAACACCCACGCTTTATCAACATCAAGCTCTAAACGGACAATCTTGTATTCAGGCTTTAAGTTTTTTACGGCGTCTTGTACCTGAACATAATAAGGAATATATTTTTCACTCATATAACTTCAGTTTTAAATAGGTGAGCAAGTCAGTTCACTTTGTTGAAGATTCATTTCCATCAAAGCGACACGAAGGTCTAGGTAGCTGATCCCTGGGTTATCCGGTAATTTTTGTAAGTAATTGAAAATCGGTTTCAATAAATACTGGTCGTTCTGTGAATTTTTTTTCTCGCCGGTTTTCTCAATCGCTTCATCAAGGTAATGCATTATCCAGTCATGGGCCTCAGGCTTTTTGAAATGATCATGCTTAATCGATTGAGTGGACAACAACTCTGCTAAATCGAAACTCAGTTGTGAGACATCTAATCCAAGTTTATGTGCCAGCCGCTCCTCTGATATAAGCAGAGTAGAGTGATCATTCAAAAAATTGATGATTTTAAGTAGCCGATCAGCTTTTTCTTTTTCCGGTCGAATCAAAACTTTCTTTTTGGATTTTCCGCCAAATCCGCTTCTCATCGCGCTATTTTTACCGCGCTCAATTTCTGCATGTACAGAACGCAAACCATGTTGTGAAATAATAGCCTCAAGCAGCATTGCAGTATGGACCACATCATTCAGCGCCCTGTGAGCGTCTCCTTCTGGGGTAATTCCGTACCGCTCAATAAAATCACTTAATGCACCTCTATTAAGGCCATTAACTCGACGAGCAATGGTCATGACGGACTAGCGGGAGCATTTGAACAGAAACTTACGGTTTCAACAAAATCCGGCTATGCAAAGTTTCTCTAAAGCGGCCGCTGACAATGATTCATTTCGAACAGGCTGGCCATCAGGTCCCGACCCATGGCTGTCATCGGCATCAAATCCCTAAACGTCAAAGGACCAGCAGTAAGCGGACAGTCAATTCCAGGTAAAATGGGCTTTGTTGCCACGAAGCCGACTTTGAAAAAGAGAACTCTTTTTCCGGTTCCTAATTCTGTTTTCTCTTCTTCAAGATAAATCCAAAAGATTAATGACATTCATCTTAATGGCTAGGCGAGTCAACTCGATATCACTGGTAACGCCAAGTTTTCGCTTGATCATATAATGGCTGTTCGATACGGTTTTAGGGCTGATGTTGAGTGTTTGAGCAATATCAGCTGTTGACCGGGCATCGACTAACATACGCAGAATATCGAATTCTCGTACTGTTAATTCTTGCAGCGCGATACTGTCGCCGCCTAATTTTTCCAGGGCCAAGGCTTGTGCAATGTCGGTGCTCAACGTGATTCGCCCTGCATAGACATCATGGATAGCCCGAATCAAAACATCCGGCGCACTGCTCTTGGTGACATAACCTAGCGCACCTGCCCTGATTGCCTGAACAGCAAAGCTTGGATTCTGGTGCATGCTGAATACCAGGATCTTCGCATCCGGGTATCGTTGTTTAATACGAACAATAGCTTCCAACCCCCCTTGGCCGGGCATTGAAATATCCATAACAGCTATCTCAGGGTTGCAATCCTTAAAACATGAATAGGCCTCTGCTCCATCAGCTGCTTCAGCAACCACTTCCATTCCTGGTTGCTTCTCTAACAGTGAGCGATAGCCTTCACGCACAACCGCATGATCATCAACCAGCAAAATTCTGATACTTTTCGAGTCTGTCATATCTGTGTCCCTGAAAGCGGCTGAACCGGAAGCCAAACATGGACGGCAAGCCCGCTGGGATTACCCGTTTTTAATGTCAACCGGCCTCCAAGTGCGGTGACACGCTCACGTATACCGAGCAGGCCAATTCCGGGGCCGTCTTCAAACGGCAGCTTCTTGGCTTTACCATCATCTTCGATAATGAGTTCAATGGTTGTGATTGAACTATTCTCGGAGACTGTCCGGAGTGTTACTTTCGCATGGTTAGCGGCTGAGTGTTTGGACACATTGGTCAGACATTCCTGAACAATACGAAAAATAGTAACGGGAATAGGTTCGGGTAACCGGTCAAGATCGCCATGAACAGCAAGGTTATAATGAGTCTTGCCGCCACTGCTGGCATTCCAGCCAGCCACCAGGCTTTTTAAACTGACTGTAAGACCCAGTTCATCAATGTCAGAAGGGCGTAAGCGCAATAATAATCCACGTATCGATTCCATCATATGATGGACAATACGACTGATTTTTTTCCCTTCCGGAACCAGTTCCGGGCATTCATTTTCTGCGGTTTGTGAAATGGAAGCAGCGACCGCATTGATCGCAGCCAGGCATTGACCAAACTCATCATGCAGCTCTCGAGCCAGGTAACGGCGCTCTTCCTCCTGAATATTCATCAGCTTTATTGCTAATTTCTTACGCTCGGACAGGAGCTGTTCCAGACTTGCCGCCAGTTGATTGATGGCCTTTCCGGTTCGCTGCCATTCATCTAACTCGAAAACGGGTAGCCGAAGAGACAATTCACCCTTTTCCATTTTCTCCAAGCCTGCAACGATCATCTGTGCCGGATGTAAAGCTCGACTCAAGGCGAAGTAAACCAGCAAGCAAAGGGCCAGAGTGGAGCTGGCAGATAAGCCCATTAAGCCACGGATGTTCTGCCAGGCGTTTGCTATTTCCATCTCAGCGCTGGGCGCAACGATAACAGAACCATGAATCCGCCCCTTGAATTCTACTGGTCGCACCACCTCCAGGCCGGGATGGAAAGCCCATTGGTAAAAGCTTTCAAACCACATTGGCCAGCTTCGTGACGTTATTTTAGCGCCATGGCAAATGTTGCGCCTGAGACTGTTATCCGCTGATAAGTAACTGATACAAATGCCGGACGCGGGACTGGTCTCTTTCCATAAATTAAAATCAGGGAAACGTTCCGGTTGACCAAAACCCGCATCGATACGCATCAATTGAAGTTCCAATTGCTTATCGATTGACTCAGCCGTTACTTGTGTATCGCGAATTGCTTGTTGATCAGCTTGATAAAGCACATAGGCTGCTGTTGCAATCAGGCAAGCGACAGCAATAAGAACAATACGTAAGAGGAGGTGAAATTTTAGATTCATGGTAAGCGCAAGCTTCAGTGAGATACTTTGCCGACGATTCAGCATCGGAAATTATTCATTTTTTAAATCATTTTAAGCCTGAATTCCGAGACTGGAATAGGGGTCGCAGGAAGGCCGGGCAAATTGCCCGACTTTTGCGGGCAAATATAAGGTTACGGACTTACATTGACTCGCTACTCTAACGACTATAAAACGAATATGATGAAACAATTAATAATAATGGTGTTACCGATGACATTTTTTTCAACGAGATACAGTGTACTTTTATTATGAACCCTAGAAACAATACAGGATTACGTCACCTGTTTGGCGTATTATTTTTATGCCTGTTCAGTGTTGGCGTATTTGCTGAAACCAGCATCGCTATATTGGATTTTGAATTAAAGGATTTAACTCTGGCGCCTCGAATACCTGCTGAAATCGAAAGAACGGCGGGCATAAAGGCTATGCTAGAAGGTGAATTAAAAAGAGCGGGCTATAAAATCATTGCTGTTGATTTGGATGCTCAACGTGAGGCCAACGCCGGTTTTGGGTATCTTTTTGACCACAATGATATTGCCGCAGAACTGGCTAACAAAGCCGGAGCTGAGTATGTATTGGTTGGCAGACTGCATAAACCCAGTTTTTTATTCGCATATATTATGGGTCATTTAGTCAGGGCTAGTGACGGCCAATTAATTGGTAATTACATTTCGGAGACAAAAGGCGGCGATAAAAAATTAACGCTAAAAGGTGTCGAAGATCTTGCCGTTAAAATTGACAAGGATTTAGATAAAATCTATACGCCGCCGCCACCGTCTAGGAAAGTCGGTCTCTCCGATACCTCTGCAGCGGCAGAAGCACCATCCGAGAAGCCGCACACCCTTGCCTTTGGCGATGCACAGCTCAAGTGGGGTTCATGCCCACCACTCTTTCCAAAAGGGTGCGAGATCGCCGTCCTTCACGGCGACCTTGCCAAACCCAACGCGGACGTGTTCCTCAAGGTGCCGGCGAACTACGCTATTCCGACCCATTGGCACTCTTCAGCTGAACGCATGGTCCTTGTTTCTGGAGAACTTCGCATCGAATATACTGGACACAGCCCGTCAGTTCTCAAGCCCGGCACTTACGCATACGGGCCGATTAAAGCTCCGCACAAGGCTTCATGCACCGACTCCGGGCCGTGCGTCCTTTTCATTGCATTCGAAGATCCCGTTGATGCCCACTTAGCCGAGGACTCTCAGAAGTAAAAGGTAGTCTATGAAAGTCTCGGAAGCTTTAGCAAAGCGTAAATCCACGCGTGCTTTTCTAAACAAAACTGTCGAGGTAGAGAAAATAAAACGTATTTTAAATGCCGCCAAACAGGCTCCTTCCGGTGTAAATACCCAGCCTTGGCAAGTTGCCGTGGTTATGGGTGAAAAAAAGACACTCTTGGAGCAACGTTTGGAAAATGCATATCGAAGCGGCATAAAAGAGAAAATGGATTATCAATATTATCCGTGTGAATGGCATGAGCCTTATAAGACAAGACGTAAGGCTTGCGGCCTCCAGCTTTATACCGCACTCGAAATCAGTCGAGATGACAAAGAAAAACAGATAGAGCAATGGGTTGCAAATTACAGGGCATTTGATGCGCCTATCATGCTTCTTTTCTTTATGGATTCCGATATGGCAACAGGCTCATTTTTGGATTATGGCATGTTTTTGCAATCAGTCATGCTGGCAGCCATTGAAGAAGGGTTGGCAACTTGCCCGCAAGCGGCATTGGCTGAATATCCGAAGATCATCAAAGAAACACTGGGGTATCCTGACAAGGTTATTCTCATTTGCGGTATGGCAATGGGCTATGAAGATCATCATGCCCCTGTAAATAACTATCGAACGACGCGCGAGGAAATTGACACGTTTTCCCGTTTCTTTTAAATGTATTTAGCTTTAGTCATTCGACCGTCGAGGCCGTCAGGGCCGACTGCTTCCGGTCAGTAAACATCATTTCCAGCGGCTGCTTTGGAATTGAAAAAAGTGCCAGGTTTGATCAAGAATATACACTCACTCTTCTTCAATAAAATAAGTTCCGTTCGGAAGTACGTGCTTGTACGGCAATAGGGAAATATGAGCCAGTGTTTCGTCGTCCACTAGTTCCCCTTGGTTTCTCAATCCTTCGACGATATCGCTAATTCTGGACGTATTCCAGTACAAGATCGCATTTGACACCAAGCTCAGGCAACTTGCCTTGTTCATGATCTCTTCGTAATCACCGGTGGTAAATTCACCTTGGTTGGCAAAGAAAACCCATCGTGGCAACTTATGCCGGTATTCCCCTTTGTTGAGTTGTAATTGCACGGTTCGGCGAAGGGGCTTGTCCGTGACATACCGCAGGATATATTCAGTTTTAATGATCCGCCCCAGATTGGTAAAAGCCCTCGAAAGCCGGTCTGCCGGAAAACTGTTGGTTAGGCGCTGGACAATTACATGCGCCGGAGCCGTTCGCTCCTTCAGAGATTGGGCAACATGGATCATCGCTTCCCACTGCTCTTCGACAATATCAATATCGGCTGTTTTGTTAAGCAAGGGGTTGAAGATGCCGTGATTAACGTTTCGATCTACTTTGTAGAGCTGTTGATCTTTTAGGTCGCGAATTCTGGGCATGAAGTAATAACCCAGCAGGTAGCACAAGGCGAACACGATTTCGGTATAGCCGTGGGTGTCCGTCGTGTGCTCCCGGATTTTCAGGATAGAGTTGTTTTCCAGTAAGCCATCCAAGACGTACAACGCTTCTCTGGGGCTACAGGATATAGCCTTGGTGCTGTACACGGCATATTGGTCGGACACATGGGTATATATTCCGATCGCTTTCTCATAATAGCCGTAGTACCTGGGATAATAAGAGGCTAGCAGACTGTCTGCCCTGATCTTGAAACGCTGAGCATCGGATGACGATAACGTACCCGAGCCATGAATATCGCTAAATGGCAACTGATGATGCTGATTAACAATTTCGGCACTGGCATTTTTGTTGGTTTCCTCACGCACATAAAATTGTAAGACGTGTCTCAACATATCCACGGTAACACCTTTGACACTGGCGCTCATGGCGACCACACCCAGATTGGTTGCTTGTGAGATCATCGCGGCAATCAGGGTTTTGTAAAAATTTGCCGGTCTGGACTGGTGTTGCTGTAGGGGAATAAAGTGTCGGCTAAACCCCGTTTGCTGATCCACTTCCATCAGCAACTGCTCAATTCGAATAGGTGGCAGACTGGCATCAATGACTTTCTGCAGCTTGATGACGGCATCGGGAATTTCGGCTTTGTCGTCTTTTTTCAGCTTCAACTTACCATCCTTGATTTCTGCAAACGTATCTGGGCCAAAGCATTTTTCAGCTTTACCAACGGCCTGATGGAATTGCAATGTCAGTGTTGATTTAACGGCATCCTGATAAGGTTGCTGAAGTGCTTCGTACGAAGCCTCTCGGTTGGCTTGCCAGTGGCGCTCATCCAGCATAAGACCCCAGAACGACACATGCTGCTTACTTTGCGGCAGATACAAATCGCCAGAGCGAAGCGCCTCTTTCATGGCTATCGCAAGCCCCAGTTCCCAGGCATTGCGCTTGATATGGCCGTCCTTATCCTTGTATGAGCGGCGAAGCTCTTGCGGCATAAATCCTGTCGGGGCATTATCGGGAATCTTCTTGAGAATACCGGCATCCAACTGACGGACAAGGTTAATCACATTCATTAACGGCTCTGTGCCGGATTTTACGGCAAACGGCAACTGAATAAATTCGGCAAAATATTTGCGTAAGCTGGGGTAACGCCCCAACAAAATATCGCCATACCCGCGCTCTTCCAGCCGCTTGAAGCTATGCAGATCGGTAATGGATTCCAGCAACTGTTTCTCGCTAACCTGTTGCCATAGATCGGTTTTATGCAGGGGTTTGTCGTCCGGCCAATCGATAATTAACTGGGTGGTATCGAGTACCGTATCAATGGCTTTTTTCTGACGCTTACGAAACTCACGGTGTTTCATTTCATGAATGTGCTTCGCTTTTCGTAGCATGTCCATGATGAACTGGTCGTGCATCTTGACCAGGGAATCCAGTAAACCCTTACGGGTTTCCAGAAGAAAACAGGCCATCATGGCATAGCGTTTGGGTTCCTTGAAACGCTTGATGTCTCTTGCGTTGTAGCGGACGGCGAGTTTGTAAAGATAATCGATAAAAGCGGGATCGACGCACTGTGCTTCAAGTTTACCAATACCTGTCTCTTCAAGTGTCCGGTATCGCTCCAGGTAACTTTGGATGGACGAGATCGAGGCTGACGGCGGATATTCTTTTAGCAGGTAAAATAGTGAACGTTGGTCACCGGCTTGTACGACCAATAGGTTATCAATAGCTGTTCTCAGTTCGGGTGTAAGCCTGTCACACAAAACTTCAAATAACTGTTCGTGCGTTTCGGCGCAGACGCTGATAACCAGACGCTCTAACACACTGGCTCCAGGCAATACGACACGCTCGGCCAATAGATAGCGTTCGGCCCGTAAGAATAGCTCGTCGGGCAGATTTGCTTGCAAAGCTTGTTGCTCCAACCATTTTTGCAATCGAGCCTGGGCTTCATCGTCGTATTTGGAAAAACCCAGATAATTCAGAATATTTTTTCGGTACTCAGAAAATGTCGCTTCACGATCCGGTGTTGGTACCGTAAGCGAAGGCGGCAAACCCAATTGGTTATTGAGGTAGTTGACAATACGGGGTGAAAGGCCGTTGACCTCGGCCAGAAAGCGGCCATACAAGCGTAACGCGCTTAACTGGATGGCAATGAATATCCGGGAATTTTTTCGGTATTTGCTGATTTCCTTTTTGTCAGCATCGGAAAGTGTCCAGTCCCTGGCCATTTCTTCATCTGAGAAATCCTGTGGCAGCTTGATTGACTGGTAACGTTGCCGTTGGTTTAGGAACCCTTCATTGGTAGTCATCGTTAACTGCACTCGCTGATTTGTACAAATTTCTTCAAGAAACGGGCGATAATTAGAATTCCTGGAAAGGCGGGTTCTGATTTTGAAATAACACCTATCACAAATGCTAGATTACGATTTCGGCTTCTATAACTGTGCATTTGAATCTTGCTCTAGCTGCACATACAAATAAAGCGCTATTTTGTGCATTTGTAATTGAATTACAATAAATGCACAGCTTATAATCTGCACACATTCTATATGCACAAAACAGCCAAAACAACATGACTTCATCAAAAATCGGCTATTGCCGAGTATCCACAACGGAGCAAAATATGGCGGCCCAGTTGGAATTACTTAACAAGGCGGGTTGCCATGAGATTTTCAAGGAAAAAGTATCAGGAAGTAATGCTGATCGTCCCGAGTTAAAAATGTTACTGGCTTACATTCGTAAAGGCGATACCGTTACGGTGACAAAACTTGATCGGTTAGCACGATCAACCAAGGATTTGTTGAACATAGCCGAAGCGATAAAAAAGAAAGGCGCTGACTTTGAAGTCCTCAACATTAATTTAGACACTAAATCTCCAACCGGGCAATTGATGCTTACCATGCTGGCCGCTATTGCTGAATTTGAAAGAGGCATTATGTTGGAACGCCAAAGGGAAGGCATTGATATTGCTAAAGCGGATGGAAAATATAAAGGACGTAAGCCGATTAATGAAGCCAAGCTACAACAAGTGCAAAAGCTGGTCGACAGTGGCACAAGCGTTAGTAAAGCGGTTTCTGATGTAGGTATCGGTCGGCGTACTTATTATAAAGCTATTGAAGAAGGCCGGATTTAACTCCGGTTTTTATTGGAGATCAGGGCACAAACTTACGGTTATGAATTGGAAACTGATGGCGAAACCGTAAGTTTCTGTTCAAATGCTCCCGCTAGTCCATGACATCCATTTTATTGTCGAAATTACCGGGTGCCAACCCATAACGTTCGTTTTGGTCTTGGATTGCCGGAATATCAAATATCGTTGAATTAAACCCAGACACCAAATGTTTTGCCGAAAAATTTAAACAGGCTTCCGCCCAAAGGGCATGCCAATTAGACTTATCGTTGACCATGGCCTGGGTGACGCCAGTGATCTCAGTTGATGATGGAGTAATAAGATTTTCAGGATTTACTAAAGATGTTGCTGAAAATACTCGCCCGTCCCTTAAAATGTGTAGACAGCCAATTTCACAAATACCAAAATTGGGCCTCCCTAAAAAATCAGTTGTTTCCAAATCGATAAAACTGATAATGCGACCCTGCTCCCTGGCCAATGCCGTGATATTCGGCAATTTAATTCTCGTTGGAGTAAGCAAAGACTTCCAATGATCAACCGACATTTTTTTCTCCGGTCTATTGTTATTAATTCGTCACGGTCTTATCGATACACACAATTGACACCATGATTTATTTTGAAACAAACGTTGATAAAAAATTTGTGAAAGACAAATGATTGACATCATTTTATGAGTTAATAAAATATATGGTAATATGTAATTATAAAATTATCAATTTTTGCTAAACATGCGTATTTTTGAATTTCATCAGTCAACACATCAAAGCACCACCTTAGGGCGCATGAAAGGGCTAGGTATCGACGGATTCCATGAGTTACCCCTGTTGTTCCCGCGAAAATACCAAGATGTCAGACGTCAGCATGTCAGTACCGATTTTTCGAAATTGCAGCATCGCCTAGGAGAAAAGGTATTTATAGGGTGCAAATTAGTTGGCCAGCCCTTAGTCAAATTCGATGCAGTAAAAAAGCTTTCCACCACTGATTTTACTATTTCCGATCGCCATGGCTTTTATGTAAATTGCCGTTTATTTGGCGGTTCGCGTGACTTCATTACAAAACTAAAAGCTAGGCCGGTCTTCTGTCTTCAAGTTACCGTTGATGATTTTCGCGGGAACCTTCAGTTTAAAAGCATTAACTGGGTGGACATGAAGTGGGTTGGACGCATCATGCCAATTTACCCCGGAAAAACGAAGTATATTTCGCCAGACACCGTTCGTGAAAAAATGCTGGATATGATGGATATGGCTATTCCCCAGTGCCTAGATTATTTACACAAGCAATTTTTCATCAAAACCCAGGATGATGAAATTCGTCTGCTGAAATCAGTTGGAAGCAATCAAAAAACGTTGCTCGACTTAATCAAGCAGCTGCATCTTCCTCCTACAATAGAGCAAGGCGAAATGGCACAAACGATTTGGCGACGCTTGGCAGCCAAATACTTGCTGGACACAGCGGAAAAGAGTATTGCTCAAAAGACAGTGAAAAAGTCAGCCATTGATATTTCAAACGCACTACTTCAGCAAGTTATATCTGAAATGCCGTCTAAGTATCGGTTAACCTATGATCAGGAAGTGGCTACACGAGACATTATTGATGATATTCGAAGCGCTCGTCCTATGAATCGATTACTCAGCGGCGATGTAGGCACCGGAAAATCAATTCCTATTTCGATAGCCGCCGCTGCCATAGCTCGGGCAGGCAAAAATGCCGTAATTTTAATGCCGAATGAAAGCTTAGCTGAGCAATTACGCCGCGATATTGCCGAATGGTGGCCAGACACTGATCCCAAGCTGGTTGGCGGCAGCATAAAAGGTTTGCCGGATAGCAGAATTTTGGTTGGAACTACTGCACTAAATCACCGAATAAAAAAAGACTATTTGGTCGATTTACTAATTATAGATGAACAGCACAAGCATAGCTCTGCGCAACGATTAAAATTGGCTCGGCGTTACACGAATGTTTTAGAAGCATCGGCCACACCAATCCCTATGATAATGGGTAGAGTAAAATTTACCGGTATGGAAATATCAGTACTGCGAGAGGCATATATTGATAAAACGATCCACACTCATCTAACAGAAGGAAACCCTGAAGATAAGCAAGGTATGTTCATGCATATCCGAGATATTGTCGCTCAAGGCTCCCAAGCCCTGATTATTTATCCGCTAGCGGATACTAAAGATGAGGAAAAGGAAAAGAAATCTGCAGAAAAAGCTTTTTCTGCTTGGGAGAAATTCTTCCCCGGGCGTGTACGATTTATGCACGGCCGACTAAAAACAGAAAACAAATTAGCCAGCATAGACGCCTTAAAAAAAGGGGATGCTGACATTTTATGTAGCACAACCGCGGTTGAAGTTGGTCTCAATATTCCTAAACTGAGGGCATTGGTCATTGTAAATGCGGACCGTCTTGGACTCAATCAAATCCACCAGTTAC
This sequence comes from Methylomarinum sp. Ch1-1, assembly GCF_030717995.2. Taxonomy (NCBI): domain Bacteria; kingdom Pseudomonadati; phylum Pseudomonadota; class Gammaproteobacteria; order Methylococcales; family Methylococcaceae; genus Methylomarinum; species Methylomarinum roseum. The sequence continues at coordinate 63,052 of NZ_CP157744.1, forward strand.
GCGGACGGTTGGCTCGCAATGGCGGAGAAGGGCATTGCTACCTCTATACCCCTGATCCGATCTCAGATAAAGCACGGGATCGCCTTAAGTTTCTTGAGCAATGTAATGATGGTTTTGAGATTGCGGAGCAAGATATGCGTATGCGAGGTTTTGGGGAATTACATAAAAATTCAGATACTCAGACCGGCTGGGATGAAACTTTTTTGCCCAACCAATCCATTACGATTGAAGATGTAGATTGGTTCTTGTCTCAAAATCCAACTGATGAGCCTGCAATGACGTATTGAGCATCCACTAGTCGAGTATGGTGGCGACAATTTTGCAGCCGATTAATATAGAAATATTTTATTTAACATATATAGTTAACAACATATATATATTAACTTATAATTTTAATTAATTATAAAGGAAATACTGTTATGTTAAAGAAAAAATGGCGTCGTCGCCCACTCTCAAAGACTTGTAATGCCTGGTCAAAACAACAAGGCTTCAATGACTTGCTTTCAGTATTGATTGCCGGCCGCTTTTCCGACCCTGAAATTCTTGAAAAAGCATTGCTCTCAACGAACAAAGATTTGGATCTACCTGATTCTCTGCCGGATATTAGCAAGGCGGCCGAACGAGTAGCCGACGCGATTGAACAGGGCGAAATTATTGCGCTCGAAACTGATCATGATGCCGATGGCATTACCTCTCACGCGGTATTGCATGAGGTAATAACAACCTATTTTAATTACCCTTCTGAAAATCTGCTGTCATTTATTGGCCATCGTCTTAAAGAAGGTTATGGCTTGTCCGATTCATTAGCTCAACGAATTTTAGTCAATCCAATCAAGCCGGCTCTGATTATTACAGCTGACAATGGTTCATCTGATGAGCCGCGTATTGCCCTATTAAAGCGACACGGGATCGATACAATCGTTACCGACCATCATGAAATTCCTGATGAAGGCATACCTAAAAGCGCTTATGCCGTTGTTAGCCCGGCCCGGGCAGACAGCCAATATCCGGACAAAATGATCGCGGGCTGTATGGTTGCCTGCTTGTTAATGGCAATGACTCGCAAAATATTAATGCATCGCGGATATTTTACTGAGACACCACCTTCAGTAAGCGGCGTTTTTGATTATGTTGCCTTAGGCACCGTGGCAGATTGTGTAAGCATGGCAAAAAGCAAAAACAATCGGTTAATTGTTAAGCACGGATTAAGACTGATTAATCAGGCTAATCGCCCATGCTGGCAAGCACTAAAAGAAAACGGCAAAGAAATAACATCCACTGATCTAGCCTTCGGTATCGCTCCTAAGCTAAATGCATCTGGACGTCTTGATGATGCTATGGTTGGTGTAGAATTCTTATTGAGTCAAGATGCTTCACAAGCCGTAGAAATAAATGCCTTGCTAGACGGAGAAAACCAAAAGCGGAAAGAAATTGAGAAAAATCTCAAAGATGAAGCGATGATCCTTGCCGAGGAATCAGTCAAGGATGGGTTTACAGCGATCGTCACATACCTAAAGAATGGGCATGCAGGTGTTCATGGCATCGTGGCATCCAGGTTGACCGAGGCATTTGGTAGACCTTCAATTGTCATTTCCCCGAAACTCGGAGAAGAGGGCGTTGCATCAGCTTCTGCTCGTGGCGTCGAAGGCTTGCATGTCCGCGATGCCCTGCAGTATGTAGCTAACAAAGATCCTAACATATTAATTAAGTTTGGCGGACACGAGGGGGCTGCAGGCCTCACCTTACGTGTTGAAGATATTCCGCGATTTCGCAAATTATTTGATGAGGCGGTAAATCAACAAATTAATGAATCCAACATTGGCCCAGTAATTCTGACAGACGGGGAAATTGCGCCATATTACATAACGCTTAATACGGTTGACTCTTTCAATCAATTACAACCATTTGGCAGAGGAATGGATGCACCCGTATTCGAAGCTGAATTGGTTGTCGACAGAATACGACGGATAGGGAATGGCGCCCACCTAAGCATTCAGTTCAACGTCAATGGATCGAATGTAAAAGGTGTCTGGTTTAATGCGCTCGATGCTGAAGCAGAAGACAGTGAAATTCCTATTAGCCCATCAGAGACATGCCGAGTCTTGTTTTCAATGGATAAAAATTTTTTTAGAGGACAGACGTCTTTGCAACTAATGATTAAAGACATCGCTTGACGACAACTTAGCATCCATCAGAACCACCGTCGGCCATGTCTTGTCACGCTTCATGCGTGAAGTCGAGATCGAGCGGCATTGCTTCCTGTGATGCCGCGCCGTCGTCGAGCCTGTTGTCAGGCTTGCAAGCGTTCTTTCAGGCCGGTCTCCGTCAGCCGTGGCGTGTCGATGACTAGCGCGCCACTATTTTTGCGAAAGCTTGTTTTGGGCATCCCAGCCCAATCAAGCGGCAAAAAAATTACGTGGCAACTATTGCCTTCGACAGACCCGATTCGTCTTGCGTCCGCGCCACTCCACCACATCATCGTAAACTCGATGCGGGCTCCGTCGCACTTCCACAAATGACTTGACGCCGTGTCGGGAAGCCGATTATTTTGCCTCCACTTTCGCCCTCGCTTCGATTCCGACAAAATAATCGGCCCTACGCCTATCGGGGGACTAAAAATCTTCACTTCGTTGGCGCTCCGTTTCCAAGATTTTCAGCAGCCGCATCAGGACCTCTTATGGTCTTTGATGTGTTCGCTCAACACCTGCTTGGCGCCGGCCAGTTGATCTTTGTGGATTTTCGGCGACGAGGTTTTCAACAAGGCACATAAGGCCGTCGCCAGCGTCGCTTATCCCAACAACTTACCCAAGTCGTTTTCCAATCTTTCGACGAGCAGGCTTGGATCTCGGTTCTTGATGATATGGCGGACAGCATGCTCGGCGATCACGTCACCGCTGCCGAGATCGCTGATGCGCAGGATGCCTTGGTCTTCAAGAACCGTGACCCGAGCGCTTTGATAGACCAACGGCACCGAGTATTTATTCGAGCGCCAGGCGATCAGACCGGTTTTATCCGCTTTGCGGGTCAGTTGAAATGCCTGTGTCGAGGACTTAATTTTGGGAGCGATTCTTTAAGTGCAGCCAAAAGTGCCGCACTTTTTGATATTGCCGCAGAAAGCGCAGCCAAAAGTGCCGCACTTTTAGCCGCACCACTGAAAATGTAGTCTGATGCCCAGCTATTTATTAGCTCGACCAAAAGCTCACAAGCGCGCCACTATTTTTGCGAAAGCTTGTTTTGGGCATCCTAGCCCAATCAAGCGACAAAAATTACGTGGCAACTATTGCCTTCGGCGGCCTCGATTCGTCCTGTGTTCGTACCACTCCGCCACATCATCGTAAACTCGATGCGGGCTCCGTCGCACTCCCACAAATGACTTTAGGGAAATGCTTTGGTTTAGTGCTTTTTTGAGATGAATGGAGAGATTTTTAGCGGATAGATTCATTAGTTTGTAAGCTAATGAAAGAGCATGAAATGAGATATTTATCTGATAACTAAGAATGTGTTAATCAAGCAAAAAAAAATGCTTGATTAACATAGGTAGTGAGTAAAACCAGGAATTTATGCCTCTTGCAAATCATGTGTTGTTGCAGCAGGAGTTGTTAGGCATAATAACCTCAAAAACCTTGGCGAACTCTTCAGTAAATCTAGCGACAACCTCAGCAACTTGAGCAGTAGTGAGCATCATAATATTTAGACTTTTGATGTTGATTTGAGGGATCCCTTGTTCTGGAGGAGTTCCTTGTTCAGCGAGATAAATTAGCTCTGTAGCAATCGATAAAATGTTTGCCTCTAAAAGAAACTCTTTGGCTTTTTCCGGCGTTGGATAGCAACTTATTGCTTCGGAAAGCGAATCAGGTAATCTCCAAAACCTCATTAACTCGCCTCCAACTTCAGCATGAGTAAAGCCAAACTCTTTATTCTCTAAAAATAATATGCACGAATCATTGCGACCAGCCTTTTCTAAAATCTTTAGGGACTCCTTGGGTTTTGTATGATAAAGAACAAGAGAGCCCAATTTATGCAAAAGCCCAGCCAAAAATAAGCGCTCACAATGTAATACGCCACTAGCTTCAGCTAAGAGTTTGCACATTACTCCGCACTGGATGCTTCGCACCCAGAACGCATGCATATCAATTAATTCATAAGGGATTTGATCAAACACCTCAAGAACAGATGTCGACAAAATCATATTACGTATCTCTTCTATTCCTACAAGAACAGATGCTCTAGAAATAGTGTCGACTTTTGTTCTAAATCCATAAAGTGGCGAATTAACAAGTTTTAATAATTTCGTACTCAACCCAGGATCTTTTCGGATTAGTGCGGCAATCGCATCAAGCGAAGAATCAGGGCTTTCAATTAGATTTGATACTTTGTAATAAATATCGGGTAAAGCGAATAGCTCAAAGGGATGGTTAATTATTGATATTGCAGTTCTTGTGCTCATAAAATTTCAATGCGGCAACGCACTTTATTTTGCAGTGGCATTGCATAAATAAGCCAGAAATTAGTAAAGCCCGTATCTTTTCAATATTGTCGCGTAAAGATGTGCCGGGCAGGAATTACTAGAGGCTTAGTAAAGCCTGATGCGGAAATAATTTCTCTGTTGAACAAAAAAGATAGGGATGTTTGTGCTTGCCTCCAAGTAGTACTTTGGCTTGAAGCTACGGTTTTGGCTAGATTGCGAGCAATACCGTTTAACAAAAAAAATGATAATAAGTTTGATTTGTCTTTCAATTTCTGATCTGTAATATTATATTTTTGAGTGGTTATTAAGTAATTATATAACATAAAGTGTAATACTTATAATTGACTCCTCTGTACACGACAAAAAAATATAACTAATTGATTTTCAAGGAAGGAAGATAAAGGCCTTGAAAGGCTATCGCTAATCGGTTTCACTCTCTGCGACCAAACAGGAGGTTAAGCGGTGGGGATCGATGTCGGCATCAAGGATGTGGCGGTGACCAGCGACGGGTTTTTCACCGGCGCACCGAGGTACAGCTACCGCTATCACCGCAAGCTCAAGCGAGCCCAGCGGCAGTTGGCACGTATGCAAAAAGGCTCAAGCCATTGGCGCCGGCAACAGCTCAAGGTGGCGAGGTTGCATAAAAAAATCGCCAATAGCCGCCAGGACTTAATGTGGCCGGGATGCTGAAAAACCGCCGGCTGGCCCGGTCCATCACCGATGTCGGGATGTGGGCGACAAACTGCTCCTGCGTTTGCTGCATTCGCGGCGTCCTGCCGCTTAGCGACACACCCACAGGCAGCTTAACCGAACGGTTCCTGCCTGGTCACAATGAAGCATGCAGACACTGATGAAGGATAAGTGCCGACACTTATTCGCTGGGTGCATTCCATAGTTATCAACAGATCCTGTAGATAACTATGTTGATAACTTGTATTTTTTTTTAAGGAACAGGCTAAATAAAAGGCCTGGGATCAAATTGACTAAAAATTAGACAGGCAAATGTGGGTGACAAACTGTCCCTGTGCTTGCTGCATTTGCGGTGTTCTGACGCTTGGCGACACTGTCACAGACAGCTTAGCCGAACGGTTTCTGCCTAGTCGCGAGCTGCATGCAGACATTTGAGCGCGAGCCTGAGTCGGTTGAATGGATCGATCTACTCAAGGCCCAAAGTGTTTGCTCCAGAGCTACTCTGAAACAGGCTTACTTGAAATTTGGCTTTAAAATATTAGCTGAGCTTTTACTAACTTGTTTTTTTGCTTCAAAAACAGCGCGACCGTCGCGCACACCTCTGTACTGGTGATACCGAGGATGCGACTTGTCTGGGCATGAATCTAAAATCTCATTAAGCTCTTGCAAACTCTTATTAAATAGTAAGGGTGTAACAGCCTTTATCCATGTCTTGATATCATCAAACTTGGGTTTGTTCTCGGCAAACCGATCGCTTAAATTGATGATTTTTTCTTTATCGCTCATAATTTCTTCGCTTAAATGATAAAGGAATTGTTTTTATGTTTAAAAAATATTCTATTTTTGAAAAAAATTAAGTCAAACAAAAAGTGCATTTTTTTTTAACAATGCTAACTGTTTAATAGTTTAACGCGTCAAAAAAATTTCTCTAGCTTTTGTTGCAATTTCTCGGGACCGGCCAACTAGTTTTAAGCTTGTCGTGCTTTAAATAATCTGCTACGGGCATCACTTCTCCGGTAATTTTTTCAATGTCGGCAACAGAAACTAAGTATTTGTCAAGACGGCTCTTTTTTGCTTGATGGTTGTTAGGTAGAACCCATGCGATTACACGGTCCTGACGAACAATAACTTTCCAAAAATAATCAGGCGTTCTAACCCCATGACTCTGAACAAAATAATCATTGCTTTTATCGTCGCCCCAAATGACGCCACCCAACACCAGCAATTCATCGATGTCACGATAACATTCGGCTATCAACTCAGTCTGATAAAACGCTCCTCGGTTTAGCTCTGCTGTTTGCGGCAAAATATTTGTCATGTAGTTGGTTTGCATGATTGATACACGATTATTGTCTTGTGAATTCGCATTAACCATGTGCCCTCTATCCCATCGCTCACCTTTTTTCTTGTAGGTTCCGGTACTTTTTTGCTGACATAGCTTTGAAACGTTAGGGTCTGAAGAAAATTTTTTTGATCGAGGAATATTGCCATTGTCATGCTGAACATTAAATCGGTACTTGACGGCGGCTCGTTCTTTACAATCAACCCAAACGGTGAAGCCTTCATAATTCAGTCGCAACAAGCCGCTCGCTTCTTTTTGAATATCAAAGGCATGAGATATGGAAAGGCATGTTGTAAAATAGAGGCTGGCAAACAGTGATATTCTAAATTTCATAAGAACGGGGACAATTAGAAGATGTTTTACATAGATTGTATTTTAATCATGTATTGGTAGCGTATGGATCATCGCCCATGCAAGCAATTTCTTCGTTAACGGACCTTCCCATTATCAATCCGCCTAACCAATGATATTGCTCCAATGTTCGGTCCGGACATTCATTTAAGATTTCGCGAAGAGCGTCAAGATCATCAAATGGAGAAATGCTATCCATTTGAGCAATCCACTGATCGGCGGCGGTTTCCTCATCGGCCATACCCTCTAATTCCTTGCTGGCACGAAACTGTTGAATATGAGTGATGTTGTTTTTCGAGGCCCTGTTCATTGTTAACTGATCTCCTAAGTAAGAACGCAATGTCTTTCTGTTGTAATGCTCTTGCTACGTAATATCTAACAAAACATAATTACACAAAAAACAGTTAAAAACTAATAAAAAAACGTTAAATAGTTATCACAATCAACTTATTAATTAATCGTAGATGTGGTAATATATTAATGTTAAGAATTAAAGCGAACAATAATGAAAAAAACTGTTATTTCAGATCCTATCTATCAAGATAATGCTCTTCGCGCTGATGACCCAGATTCCTTCGTCAAGATGGATAATGACCCCTTAATTTTTAATCTTCAAGCAGAAAAATCTGTTATCGGTGGCCTGATAATCAAGCCAGGGTCCTGGGATGATATAGCTAGTATCGTTCAGTCAGATGATTTTTATGTGTCTGAGCATAAGGCTGTATTCACAGTGATTAGCCGCATGGTCGACGAATCAAAAGAAGTGGATATCCTGACGGTTTCCAATGAGCTTGAAGGCAGCAATATCAGCTTCAATTTTCTAGGAGAGTTGGCAAAAGACACTCCTTCAGCAGCAAATATCAAGGCATACGCGAAAATAGTCAAGGATCAGTCGGACTACCGTAAGCTAATGCAGGCGGTAGGCAAAATCAAACAAAACGCATCCTTAAAAACACCTGACTACAATATCGATCATCATCTAAATGATGCAGAGAGGCTAATCAATCAAATCATTGATGGCAGGAGCAACGGTAAGAATAAATTTTCGGGGTTAACTAATGTCCTACCAAAAGTTCTCGATAAAATTGAGGAAATGTTTGAGTCTGAAGGTGGCTTGGTTGGATATTCAAGCGGGTTTACCGATTTGGATGACATTACGTCTGGTATTGTGCCATCAGACTTAATTATTGTGGCGGCTCGTCCTTCCATGGGAAAAACAAGTTTCTCCATGAATATTGGTGAAAACATTGCTCAATCAACCGGTCTTCCTATTGCGGTATTTTCAATGGAGATGCCGGAAGAGCAACTAGGTTTAAGAATGCTTGCGTCCCAAGGACGCATTCCACTAAACCATTTGAGAAGCGGAAAGATGACGGACTCAGATTGGCCAAAGTTAACGGCCGGCATAACACGCCTAAAGACAATGGATATCAATATTGATGATACCCCTGCGCTAAGCCCGAATGAAATGAAGGCAAAAGTAAAACAGTTGGTGCGTGAAAAAGGAAAACTAGGAGCAGTTATTGTCGATTATATACAGCTGATGCGCGGCAATAATGAAAAAGAATCACGAATCAATCAATTGTCTGAAATTTCTCGAAGTTTAAAAAGCATAGCAAAAGAATTTGATGTTCCGGTCATCGCTCTTTCTCAGTTAAACCGTAATTTAGAACAACGCCCAAACAAACGCCCGGTCATGTCAGATTTGCGTGAATCCGGTGCTATTGAACAGGATGCTGATGTCATCATGTTCGTTTATCGCGATGAAGTTTATAACGAAGACTCGCCTGATAAAGGCACATCTGAAATTATTATTGGAAAACAGAGAAATGGGCCCTTGGGAACAGCCAGGCTGACTTTTGCAGGAGAATACACACGGTTTGGAAATTTTATTAACCAATCCTATGATGTTGACTGATGTGCTAAGTGCGCATAATTTGCTGAAGATAAAATATATTGTAATATATATATTTTAAGTATTATTTAAATCAAAGGTCATTTTTTTATAACAGAACAGATAACAAGTAAAGTTTTGATGACAGAAGAATTAAAAGATCAAAGACCTTCATTGCTCGAGAATTTTATTGCAGATCAGCCGACGCTTGATAAAGAACGTCATTTTTTATTGAAAAAAATGCGCAAAACCGGTCTTCGCCTGGTGTTAGGTGTTGTGCTATTGATAGGCATTTCAATGATGCCCCCGTCGCTCGGCCCAGGCCAAGGGCATACGCATATTTTTGTCACAATAATCTTTTTGTTAGCGCTAATTGCCATTTTCGAAAGTCATTCAAGCATTGCTTTGAAGAGAATGGTGGTTGAATTTGATCCTTTAACTGATACTCAAAAACACATACTTCAGTCGTGGTGTGACGAGCATGAAGAAATCAGTAAGTTTGTCGCTTGTATCGAACGAAAAGGTCGCGAACCCGTTCAATTTGAATTTCATGATATGCGCCAATGGCTCTCCACTTACAGTTAATCACATTGTTGCGAGGCACTTCATATGGATAAATTATCACCTGATCAATTAAATGTTTTGGACTTGATCGCTTCTGGTAAAAATATCTTTTTGACAGGAAAGGCGGGATCCGGAAAATCAGAGATTCTAAAAGCATTGCGAAAAAAACGGACCGATGGCGATACAGTCTTTTTGTCGACTACAGGAATGGCGGCAATGAATATTAATGGCTGTACGGCCCATCGTTTTTTTAGGTTCGGCCTTAGCTTGCTGGATCCGGACAAAATCCAAAAAGAACCGGTAAAACGGGAATTCGAGGAGATGATTAAATACATCAAGACCATCGTAATTGATGAGATCTCGATGTGTCGCGCCGATGTTCTTGAAGCTATCGATCGACGATTGAAAAAAGCGTGTCGGTCGGAATTGCCATTCGGCGGCAAGCAAATGGTTTTGGTAGGGGATCCTTTTCAATTAGCGCCTGTCGTCCAAACATCCGAAAAAGCCTACTTTAGTAAAAGTGATTTATTTAATGGGGAATATTTTTTCGATGCGCCAGCTTGGAGAAAAGGACGATTTACCTGCGTTAATTTATCAGAAGTCTTTCGTCGCGATCCTGATAGCGACCAATTTATTGATGCGCTTAACGACATTCGTGTTGGTGTTAACAAACAAGGGGCGTTGTCTGTTATTAATCAACGAATAAACGCTTCCATTGACAGTGAAACGCCGCCGGTTTTTTTATGCGCGATGAACAAACAAGCACACGAAGCCAACGTAACAGCATTAAAGTCGATTTCAGGCAAGGGTGCGAGATATAAAGGTAGGACCGCCGGCGAAGTAGATGAGGCAGAACTTCCTGTTCCGAAGGAATTATTGGTAAAAATTGGCGCCCGGGTCATTGCTGCAGCCAATCATGAAGAGGGCTTGTATGTGAATGGCAGTACTGGCACCGTTCTAGACTTCAACCGAGAAAAGATTATCATCAAATTTGATCACTCGGAATCACCTGTAGAGGTTGTTCGTAAAACATGGCCGATCAATGATTACATCTACGATGAGGACAAGAACCAGGTTGAAACAAAGACGATTGGAGCCTTTGAACAATTTCCATTAAAACTAGCCTGGGCTCTAACGATTCACAAATCTCAAGGTCAGACACTTGATAATGTCCATTTAGACCTAGGAGAGGGTGCTTTTGCCTATGGCCAAATTTATGTCGCGTTGTCTCGGGTTCGCTCGTTAAACGCCTTGTCTACAAGCAAATTCATCAAGCCGCGAGATATTGCTGTTGACCCTCGAGTTAAACAATTTGCCGAAGAGTATATTCATAAAAATGAAAAACTAAAGCTTAAGAATATTGCGATTCCGGAACAATATGAACTTGATGTCAGACGATTAATTGAAGAATTAAAAGAGAAAGATCGCTTGGCCAGTGAAGAAATCCGAACTCAAAATATAGCCTCGATGCGCCAAGCATTAAATTAGTCATCAACTACCTTTCTGCAAAAAATTGTGATTCCCTCGCAATTTAATATCTAGAAGGTGCATCTTATTTTAATGGAGTAATAATGAATAATAGAGAAACCATGACTCAAATGAGTGAGCAGGAGCTTAATCAAATGATTCTGGACGCGCAAGACATATTGAAAGACAAGCGTTGCGCAAAAAAAAATAGAGCACTGGAACAGATTCATCTCTTGGCTGATGCGGCCGGCGTTCATGTGGAAATCACCGAAAAAGGTAAGCGATCACACTTAAAGGGCAAGAAGGTGCCAGTCAAGTATCAAAATCCTGAGAACACAAGTGAAAAGTGGTCTGGGCGGGGCCTTTACCCAAAATGGCTGCAGAAGTTACTGGATAGCGGCCGCTCTTTAGAGGAATTTAAGGTGGAATAATCTATTAAAAATACCAAGAACGCTGATCGGTCCGGAATTTGAAATCGACAGGCTTGAAGAATAAGACGACAACCATAAGTCCGGCCCATATTAATATTAAATTGAGATACAATCATGAAGGCTTTCAAAAAAATCCCACAAAATAAAGCTGGCAAAGACTATGTAATTGGTGATCTGCATGGCGCCTTCGACACTCTCGAATTAGCGTTAGAGCAACTCGGTTTTAACGAATCATGTGATCGTCTTTTTTCGGTCGGGGACCTCATCGATCGCGGTCCTGATTCCTGGAAAGCTACCGAGTTTCTTGAGCGTGATTATGTTTATGCAGTCCGAGGAAATCATGAGCAAGGGCTGATTGATTTGTTTGCGGATGACAAAGTTCATCAGGACGTCTTGGTTTTCGCCATTAGGCAATACAAAATGAATTGGTTACTGGAAGCCACCGATGACCAGGTTGTTGCAGTCGTTAATGCGGCGAAAAAGCTGCCACTCGCATTAGAAATTGAAACTGAAGGCGGAAATATTGGGATTGTTCATGCCGATGTACCTGAGGGCATTACCTGGCAATTTTTTACCGAGTGCCTTGAAATCCCTGACTCGCCATATCGAGACCACGCATTGTGGAATCGCACCCGTGTCGAGTTTGATTTGAACATCCCGGTGCCGGGTATCGATAAAGTTTTCGTAGGTCATACACCAATAGAGAAAGTTACTCGATTCGGTAATATTTGCGCGATCGATACAGGAGCCATTTTCGGTGAACTTAACCAAGTGGTTGATGGACGACTCTCTGTCATTGATATGTCATTAACGCTTGATCAAATCCAGGCAGGAGAGGTCTACGAATACAGCTTACCTGCCTCTGAAAATATTAAAGCTTTAGGCTAATTTATAGCCTGACAGCAGGCCACTAAAACCCCGTTCAACTCTGAAGACATGTTATGAATAGTGACAATCAACAAAAATTATTCGGCAAACTCATTAAGGAATTTGTCGACACCGAATTGCTGCCGAATAAAGATAGCAGCAATTTGAATCAGCAGAACTTTTCTCAATCAGCTATTCACGCGATACTGGAAAAAGCCTATTTAGTTGGCTTGTCTGAACAGCCGCCAAAAAAAATTCAGACAGAGGATGGTTATGTTTTTTTTCGTAATGAAGCAGGTCAATACGTAGATCATTTAGATCCCGAATCATGTGACATGAGTTATGAATCTTTAGCTGATTTCGATGTTAATTTTGTTGAAATACAGGAAGATGACGATCGCGAGTCCCCAACCCAGAGGCCAAGTCTATAAAAGCTCATCTATGTAAAAACGAAAACTAAAAAATGAAGCATCCGGTACTTCTGGTATTTCTTACTTTTGTCATTCTGTATGTAGCTGCCGATTATTTTTTGCGGCAGAAAGCCCCTTCTTTTGCTATTGATCATCAAATTGACGGTGTACATGGTATGCTTGAGACTTCAATCGAGGAAACATCGGATGGTATTGTCATTACTGCCGATAGAAGAGGTCATTATTCTGGCAGCGGATTGATCAATGGTCGCCCCATGAACTTTATAATCGACACCGGTGCAACCTGGGTAGCTGTGCCAAGGAGATTTGCTGAACTCGCGGGCTTAAAGAGGGGGGCTCGGGTCAAAGTTTATACTGCAGCCGGAGAGACGGCGGGCTATCAAACCACGGTGGATAGCTTGCAGATTGGCGTATTAACCATTCGAAATGCTCGCGCAGTAATTCAAGACGGACTTGATACGGTGTTAGTTGGTATGTCGGTTCTGAAGCAATTTAAGATTACTCAGGACCAAGGAAAGATGTCCATTGAAATAAATCCTGGCAACTTAAACTCTAACAGTGTTAGTTGAGAATCGGTTATACCGCATAGAGCATCAAAGACTAAAGGGTTATTCTTGACAGGCAACCAAGAACAGATGTACTTTTCCCGGATTATTTAATATCTTATAAGGAACATTAAGAATTTTCCGGGGGAGGAATCAATTTGTGGTCAGATACGGAATCTGAGGATGACTACCTAAATTTTGGTGAAGTTTCGCAGCTGGCAGTCGACATACTTACTTCAGATGGTATGTTGCCAGTTTCCATTGGCGTGTTCGGCAACTGGGGTGCCGGCAAGTCTTCTCTTTTAAAACTGATTGAGCAGCACCTCAATGCAGACGAAAGGGATTGGATTGTCATTAAATTCGATGCTTGGTTATACCAGGGATACGACGATGCCCGGGCTGCACTCCTTGAGGTAATTGCGACCGCATTAACGAAAGCCGCGGATGGAAATGAAGGTCTGACCCAAAAGACAAAAAAACTCCTCGCTCGGGTGAACTTTTTTAGGGCTCTGGGTTACATGGCCGAAGGGACGGCACTGTTGGCGGGCATTCCTACCGGTGGGCTCCTTGCTCGCGGCGCAGGTGCTCTGGAAAATGCCAGCGATGGTATTCAGGATGAAGATGAGTACGAGAATCTGAGCAAGACAGCCAAAGAGGCCAAGGAACATGCAGGTAGCTTATTAAAGTCCGAGGCGAAAAAGAGCCCGCCTCAACAGATAGATGCCTTCCGGAAAGAATACAGTGAAATCCTAGAAGAGCTCGACATGCCTCTAGTGGTGGTCATCGACAACCTTGATCGCTGCCTGCCTACCAATGCAATACATACCCTCGAAGCTATACGGCTGTTTCTGTTCCTGACTAATACTGCGTTCATCATTGCGGCCGACGAAGAGATGATTCGCTTTGCGGTGGCCGACTACTTCAAAGGAGCTTCGGACCGCCATCAAATCGACTACCTAGATAAGCTGATTCAGGTCCCTATACGCGTGCCCAAGGCTGGGGTGCGGGAAGTCCGCTCCTACTTGTTCATGCTGTTCGCCATTGACCATGGTCTATCCAAGGACAAGCTCGCCACTCTCCGAGACGGTCTCGAGAAAGCCCTACAGCAGTCCTGGAAGGCTGACCCCATTTCCCGGCAGGACGCATTGGCTCTTACTGAAGAGTCAGAAGATAGCACGCTAGCCCAGGCATTTGAGCGTGCTGACCGTATCGCGCCGGTACTGGCAAACTCACCCATTATCCACGGAAACCCAAGGATCGTGAAACGGCTATTAAACGTCGTTAAAATGCGCTCACAGATTGCACGGCGCCGCTCAATGTCTCTGGATGAGGCCATTATCACCAAGCTGGTCATATTCGAGCGGTGCGTGGGCGTGAAGGCAACGACTGACTTTTACCGCCTAGTGGATGCCGAACAGGGAGTTCCCGCCCTGCTCAAGCAGTTGGAAGAAGGGCAGGGCGAGATACCCGACAACGCCCCCAAGACATGGACGGATAATCCAACAACGAAATCCTTTATCAGCAAGTGGGCCCAGCTCGAACCCAAGTTAAGTGAAGTCGACCTAAGAGCTGCGATTTATCTTTCACGAGAAACCATGCCGGTTGGCGCCTATGTAGTAGGATTGTCCCCGGGCGGTCGCGAAGTGCTGGACGTGCTGGTGGCCACGAAAAATACCAGCTCACCCACGGCGGAAAAGTTTCTGGATACTCTGCCGCTGGAAGAGCAGATCCCTGTGATGGAAGGGGTGATAAGCCATTTAAGGCAGGTGTCCGATTGGTCGCGTAAACCCAAAGGATTTACAGGGGCCTGCCTACTGGCTCGCCACTCAGATGATGCAGCCAAGATTCTGATTCGGTACCTGCAGGAACTGGTTTTGACTGATAAGCCCCCTGCATGGATGACCACCCTGTTAAAAGAAGAGCGATGGCATAAGGACGCTTAAAATGGGAACATCGCAATCAAGTACCGGGCCGGGAGGCGGTTCACCTTTAGTACCGCCATGGGCGGATGATCAACCTCAACAACCTCAAGTAGCACCACAACCAGCTAGGTTTATGGCCTTCCGGCAGTCACTAGGTCGCTTTGTGTCCGGTGGCGACAGGAGTGACCTGAAGAGCGCTGTAGGCCACTATGCCCGCAAAGCCAGTGGAGGAAGTGGTAGCGCAGCTCGGCGTATGGGTAGCGTTACACAGGCTGGCGGAGGGCTATTTGGGATCCTGAGTGGCGCACCAGCCGGCCCGGGTGAGCTCACCGTCGATCTGGGAGGCTTGGCAGGCCTCCCCTGTGAATTGGCGATATCAGAAATCGCTCAGGCATTAACCTCTGAGGACGGAGACTCCGACAAGATCCGTGCAGCAATGAACCACGCTTTGGTCGAAGCCCTGGACGGTGTGGAAACCTTCGACCCTGATCGCATCACCGATGACGTCATTGTCGACACCATGATTGGATACCTGTCGGAAAGTATTTTCCTGCAGATGGTGATGGACTCAGGCAGGGCCTGGAACAAGGCTGATACCCCGGCGCAGGCAATGCGTGCGGAAACGGAATTACGTGAATTGATCAAAGTGATTGTCGATAAGCATATGGCCCCCAAGCTCGCTGGCAATGTCCGAACCTTTACCCGGCAGCAAATGGTTCAGATTGAGCGCCAGGCCATTATTGATTCATGGAAGGAATGGGAGCTCTACCAGTGACACGTTTAGTATTTCATCACAATCATCAGCTACTGCCACCGGCAAGTGATGACCTGCTGCCAGTGCAACTCTATAGTCTGAGCGGGCAAACTCGGGGGGACATATCCGTTATCGGGAATCCGGTTGTGGACAAAATAAAGCGTTTGGGGGTGCGCCTTTCGGCTCAGGTTATGGACTTTCTGACTATAGCGCTCGCGGTAACAGCCGCGGATTCGTTTGTTCGGCGCGCGGATGCATCGGATGGCTGGACCCGGCAGTTTTCGATTCAGTTACCACTTCACGACCCCGGGCGATGGCAAGTGTTGAAGAAGGATCTTCATAAAACTCTGCATTTCCTCAGCGGCGATATCTGGGACTTTGACTTTCAGGAAGGAGGTTATCCACCACCCGCTCCTTATCGCCAACGTGACCGGTTCCATCTGGTGCGGCTAAGAGGCATTGATTGTGTATGTTTATTTTCTGGCGGGTTAGATTCGGCTATTGGGGCAATTGACTTGCTCGAGCAAAGCAAGTCCCCATTGTTGGTGAGCCATGCCTACAAGGGGGACAAAAGCCACCAGGATGAAATCGCCAAAGCATTGAAAGGCCGATACGCCAGATTCGAGGTAAATGCCGATCCACACCTTTTTAATGGTGAAACTGACATCACCATGCGGACACGCAGCATAAATTTTCTCGCATTTGCCGCGGTTGGGGCCTGCGCGGTACAAGCCCTCACTCAGGAAAACTTTGTTGACCTGATTGTTCCTGAAAATGGTTTCATTTCGCTGAATGCTCCTCTGACATCGAGACGCATTGGGACGTTGAGCACACGTACAACTCACCCCCACTTCATCAAAAGCATCCAGGAACTTTTTGACGCTGCAGATATCTCTTGCCGCATAAGCAATCCTTACCAATTCAAAACTAAAGGCCAGATGGCAACTGAATGTCTGAATAGGGAGTTGCTAAAGAATGTCGTCAGCAGTACGATATCTTGCAGTCATTGGAAGCGAACGAATCAGCAATGCGGCGTGTGTGTGCCTTGCATCATCCGGCGAGCCGCGCTCCATGCTGGCGGATTTAACGAAGAAACTGAATATACCTACGATAAAGTGGCGGACATTCTGAATGAAACTGATCGCAGAGATGATCTCTTGGCATTATCCATTGCCATAGCGCAAAGAACAACACGAAAACCTGTCCCCTGGATTACAGACGGGGGGCCTCTTCCTCCTGCGCAGTTAATGGATTTTCAAAAGGTCTTTTTAGAAGGGCTGGATGAGGTTCACTCTTTCCTTAAGGCCGAGGGTGCGATGTGAGTATCGATATGCACTGCCACCTGGATTTGTATCCGGATCCATTCAAGATTATCGAAGGATGTAGAGCAAGAGGCACCTATGTCCTGTCTGTCACAACAACGCCAAAAGCATGGCAAGGTACAAGCCAGCTCGCTGAGGGCTGCCAACGGATCCGAACCGCATTAGGCCTGCATCCGCAACTGGCTCATCAGCGCGCTCATGAGATTGAGCTTTTTGACGCCCTACTTCCCGGGACTAAGTACGTGGGAGAAATAGGTCTTGACGCGAGTAAAGGATTCAAAGATCACTGGGACGTTCAGCTCAAAGTGTTTCGCCACATTCTCAAGAGTGTGGACCGTGCTGGCGGGAGAATCATGAGTGTGCATAGTCGCGGCAGTGCAGCAGCTGTGTTGGACGAGTTGAAGGGTATTTCTGGTTTGCCCATTCTGCATTGGTTTACTGGAACGCCAACTCAGCTAAAGAGAGCTATCGATATGGGATGCTGGTTTTCTGTAGGGCCAGCCATGTTGGCCACAAAAAAAGGCCGTGACCTTGTTTCAATAATACCCAAAGAGCGTATTGTCACGGAGAGCGATGGGCCATTCGCAAAAGTATCGGGTAAATCATTGTTTCCGTGGGATGTTGACTTATCGATTAAACAAATTTCAGATATTTGGAAGTGTGATGAACGTAAATCAGAAGAAATTTTAACTAACAATTTCAAACAGCTTTGCATCAAAAATAATAGTTGCTAACAAAACACTGCAGCGGGTTTTTTTGGTGAATGAACCAGTGACTTCATTCATCGAAAATGGAGATTGTTCACTGATGAATACGGTCTTGCTTGTGAGACGCTTTGCAATCTTTGCCGTTTCTTGGTCAACAATTTTTTTCATTAACCAATTCGCCGACAATGGTCTCTAAGGTGCGATTCATTTTCAAGCCAGAAATCTCAACAGGTGGGAGAGTTTTAATCCACGACTCGACCTTATTGCCGCCTATTGCTCAAGGTTTTAAGTCTAGGACTAGATGTTCGTCTGCCTCAATCCGGTGATGCACCCAATCGTTATATCCTAGGTGAGTATCTTCATTAATGACTTCGTAGCGCCAGTCGTCCAATGGGTGATCAGGATGCTCGTTAGACATAGAATATTCATTACGAGTATCGATGTGAACAAAATCTGACGCGGCTTTTGTTGATAGAGCTCCTTCCGGTAACACAAAAATTAAGGATGAAGAAGGCAATTGTTGATTTTGGATGATCTCGTTGCGCCGTTGCAATGCTTCATCGCTAAACTGGTAATCCAAAATCGCTTGAAACTCGTGTTTCTGCGATTCAATCCATGCCTGATGTTGATCCATCTCTTCGATCGAAGAAAAACCAAGGGCTTCAGCTCGATCCAATTCACTATTATCAGTCATTGTAAATCTCTCTTACTCAAAAATTTTGTTAAAGAATCGTCAGCAAGAACAGGCGTTCTCGAAATGGCTTGGGCGTTCCAAAGAAAGCTTGGAACTTAATAAATAATTGATGCTCTCGTAAAGCTCGTCATAGTCACCGTTATTCTCCAAAATTTCATCGCCGGCATGCAGCTCAACTCCCGCCTCCGTTTTATGCTTGTTGGGCAAACGAAGATCGATTTGTTGATTCAAAAAATGACTAGGCTCAGTCAGCTCAACTAAATTTGCAATCAGAAGGTCAAAACCGAATTGAGTACCGAGTATCTTGATAAGTTGAAATGGAGACTTGCCGATCCACGGAATTACAAGATCGATGTTGGCAGGAGAAAAATGTTGCTCTTCTAGGTCAAAAGCAGCGATTAATCCGTTCTTTAAAGCATGACGCAATGATGGTTTTTCTTTTCTGGTTGACTGAATCGGAGGCAATACTCCTTTCGAAATTCCCAGGCCGGCGCCGGGACAGCGCTTATCTCGTTTAATATGAAAGACCTTCCCATCTGGGTAATGCCGGATCATTGCAGCTTCGTTTTCCGTTCTAACATCAGAAATGACAATGCGGTCTACACCATGATGTTTTTGTAATGAACTGATCCTTTGGCGGGCAACATCTGTCCAAATAGATTCTCCCAGCATTGCACAGCCAAATGATGTACCAAAGCGCTGTAGCAAATGGCGAGTCGATTGACCAATTGATGGAATGATTTTGTCTTTATTACCGGTTTTAAAATAGCTCTCCGGCAGCCCGAAAAGCGCTTTTACGCCGGCACGCATTGGGTCAGCAAAAGCAATCTGATGAAATCTATACTCTTCAGCCATGTAAATTGCTGCGGTATCTTTGCCGCTCCCCGCGAGACCGGATAAGCCAATGACTACTACATTTGAATCCATCATGTTAATCTCTATTCATTAATTAACAATATATTACCACAATAAAACTAAGCAATAACGTAACTAACCTCAATACGTGATTCTTTTTTCATAAAACTTTATTTGATATATAATATTTCACATATATAATATACCATATATATGTGAATGCTATGTCCGCGCTGTGGTCATGCCGCCAGGGAAAACCGTCGAACCCAAGCTGATTTCCAATGCGCCAGCTGCGGTTACCGGTATCATGCCGATGTCGTTGGCGCAAAAAACGTATTAACCCGAGGGCACAGGGTGTTAGCCGGCTTAGCGCCGACAATACCCGTCGGGGCTAGTCTGTGAAGTGAACGGTGCAGTCAAGGCCGTCAGCAGCAGAAACCGGCCGAACGCGGTGACGCAAGTAGGCTCCTGAGTGTCAACACACGGGAATCCTCGTCTCTTTAGGGCGAGGAGGATGTCAAAAAACAGAAACTACAGCCAAAAAGGTAGGTTATGAAAAAGGTTT
Source organism: Methylomarinum sp. Ch1-1 (assembly GCF_030717995.2). NCBI lineage: Bacteria > Pseudomonadati > Pseudomonadota > Gammaproteobacteria > Methylococcales > Methylococcaceae > Methylomarinum > Methylomarinum roseum. Next base: position 82,921 of record NZ_CP157744.1, read on the forward strand.
ATGGTGATTTAATACAGTTGGCTAAAGTAGGACAGTTTGATGTGATCGTACATGGATGCAACTGTTTTTGCACTATGGGAGCTGGCATTGCATTGGACATTAAGCAACAGTTTCCAGAGGCTTATAAAGCAGATCTCAGAACAAATAAAGGGGAACGAAAAAAACTAGGTGGCTTTAGTCATTCCGTGGTCGCCAATGAATATGGCAAGCCGTTGATTGTCGTTAATGCTTATACGCAATATCATTATGGTCGTCGCTTTACAAAAGGGAATGAGGCGACCGATTATCGGGCGATCAAAAAAGTGTTTGGCAAAATCAGAGAACAGTTTGGCGACCTGAAAATTGGCTACCCAAAAATTGGCGCCGGTCTAGCCGGGGGTGACTGGAGTAAAATCGAACCGATAATTGATGAGGCAATGATAGATTGTGATCACACATTGGTTCTGCTTAGCTGATTACGGCCTAATTAGCTATAACTGGTTATCGCAATCCATGGGTCGGGAACAATGCGCTTGATGGCGCCATATACAGGATATTGAAAAATGCACACAAAGATCAAAGAAAATACTCCAAGTGAAGACACCAAGCCACAAACCGCATCAGAAGAGCAAAAGCAATTCGAAGCAAAAGCTATCTTAGCCAGAATTGTTTCCGAATTGGGTGGTACCATTAGCAGCTGGGAAAGGTCCGCCGCGGTGGTTGGCTTATGGGATTATGCCGATATTACCTTAAACGATAAAACAGAGCGGGTAGGCGTCTCTGGCGGCGGCGTTGTGTCAATCAACGGTAAACCGCACGACCCGGAAGGAAATGTGAACGACAGCGAGACGTCAGTGGGAGCGTCAATTGCCGCGGCGTTTCCAGCGCCGGAAACAGATCTCGACATGCATATCGTCAGATGAATTGCTGTAGAGTAAGGTAGCATCGATAACGCATTTTTCGTACACCTAAAAATCAAATGCGAATATCCCATGCTATGCCATTCGTGTTCCAAGCGCCTCATCTTCATCTTCTTTCACGGGGTTATTAATAGGGCATAGCGGGGGAGGGGCGATATCCTCGGTCATAATATCGTCGGCGGCAACACCTTTGCTCCTAAGATAAGCAACTTTGTACCGAGAAAACAAAGGCAAATCGAAGAAATTATCGACACCCTCCGGACATTCAGCGTCATAATGGCGCTTATTATGCACGATCCAGACGTGTGTGCTGCCATCAATACCAAGTTGATTCAGGTCATCCCAGGTCATTTTTTTTGGAGGAGTTATTCTCCAGTGGTTTTCCAATAACTGTCTGTCGAAATTATTATCTTCCATGAAATTTCCTGCTTGCACATCGAAAAAATTCTCAGTGCTACCGCCAGCCGCCGCAATGACATCTAAGCTAAAATCATCACACAGGCCGTTGTTAATCTGGTAAAAAGACCTAGCTAAGCCGGACTCAATATATTGAGTCCAGATATCTAGAATCAATTGAGAAATATCAATAGAGTCGGTCAATTCGGTATATTCCAGGTTAAACAATGAAGATTGTAGAATTTTCTTAAGGCCCAAAATCAACCCTTGATGGCATAGCCTCTTCAGCCGTCACCTCATCCCAGTCAGATCGCTTCGTGATTTTACTAAACGCCTCAATAAATTCGTCCAGACTGACTTCAGTGGTCGGTTCTTGATTAGTTTTCTCAATCGAACAGAGTTCGTGCCAAGGATGATCCGACTCGGTTGGAAACCGATATCCGTGCGAAACAATCTGTTCGAACGCGGTATTTAAACCGACCTGTTCTGGAAGAAAATACAGTCCATTATCCAATTTTTCAAAGATAGTCGCCTTGTCATCTTTGCTAATTTCGCCTTTTAGAACCACGGATTCAGTGAATTTGTAATTGTCGGCATCCCGATAAAGATAGCTGATTAAGGTATTCATCAAAATCGAGCGAGAAACCCGGTTCTTTAGGGCCGGGAGGGATAGCGCAAGATTGAATTGTCTCACCAAAAAACATAATGATGTTGTAGGGGGTTGCTATTAACAGTTTTATTATTTTCTATTAAACTCATAATATGACAGTGAAACGCGCGTATAAATATCGATTTTACCCTGATGCTGAACAAGAAGTTTTGTTGACTAAAACGTTTGGTTGCGTGCGCTTTGTCTATAATGCCATCCTTCGGTACCGAATGGATGTTTACCAGCAAGACCAGGTTAAAATCAATTATTCTGGCGCCAGTGCAAAATTAACCGAACTGAAAGTGACGCCGGACCTGTCGTTTCTCAAAGAAGTCTCCAGCGTACCGTTGCAACAATGTCTTCGACATCAGCAAAGGGCGTTTACGAATTTTTTCGAAGGCCGAGCAAAATACCCGGTGTTTAAATCGAGAAAACACAAGCAATCTGCAGAATTTACTTATCGAGCATTTACTTACAAGAACGGCCAGCTGACTTTGGCCAAATGCAAGAGCCCGTTGGACATCCGCTGGAGTCGGAAGCTGCCTTGCGCGCCATCAACCATTACCGTGTCCAAGGATCGGGCTGGCCGCTATTTCGTTTCCTGCCTGTGTGAATTCGAACCGTTGTTACTGCCGGTAACCGATAAGAAAGTTGGCATCGATGTCGGCATTAAAGACCTGTTTGTGTCCTCGGACGAATTTCGATCCGGGAATCCTCGCCATACCGCGAAATACGAAGTGAAACTGGCAATCCTTCAGCGTCGCTTAGCGAAAAAGACGTTAGGCGGCCGAAACCGGGCAAAAGCAAAGCGCAAGGTCGCCCGCCTTCATGCAAAGATCGCCGATTGTAGACAGGATCATTTGCACAAGCTGTCACGCAAACTCATTAACGAGAACCAAGTGGTTTGCGCGGAAAACCTTGCAGTAAAAAACCTGATCAAACATCCCACGCTCGCCAAATCGATTGCCGACGCCAGCTGGGGCGAACTGACGCGCCAGATCGAATATAAAGCGAATTGGGCTGGCAGAGTCTATGTTGAAATTGATCGGTTTTTTCCGTCCACCAAACGCTGTCATTGCTGCGGTTTAGTTACCCAATCCATGCCGCTGAACGTCCGGTCCTGGGAGTGCCCGCAATGCGGGACGAATCACGATCGCGACCTGAATGCAGCGAAAAACGTTTTAGCCGCCGGGCTGGCGGTGTTAGCCTTTGGAGAGAATGTAAGTGATGGCGATATTCCGATATCACCATCCGATTCTCGATGAATTAGGAATCCCCTTCCTTTAGGTGGGGAAGGAAGTCAAAAATACTCTCTTATGCTGGGCTTATAGATCTAGCCAAATCGTCGCTTGCTTCACGAGCGGCAGCCTCATAAATTTCAGCACCAACCATTTCATAAAGTTTTTTCAGTGATTCTTTAACAGTTTCTTCTCTGCCTTCTTCGCTATATGCATTGAATTTATCAGTTAGCTCACTTAACTTTTCCGTAATATACTTATCCTTCCTTTCTAGAAAAGTATTGTGTGCGCCCGCAATAGCTTGCTTGTGATTTTTATCGGTAAATTGGATAAATGTTATATCGATTGCGGCATCACATTCATCATCGCAATATTCGCCAACCGAAATATCCTCTTCAATGACGGCTAAATTGTTTTCAGTTTGAAGGATTTGTCTTGTTACAACCGCGCCATTCGAGACGCTATCAGAATCGACATAGTTTTGTCCATTATGTTTTATTGATAGCTCTTCAATTAGGCCTTGTCTGGGGCCGCAGGAAATATTGGCATAAACCTCGATACGATCATCATCAATTGTGACAAGCAACTCTTCAACTTCGCAATCATTGTCGTCAAAAAGTTTGTAAAATCGCCCTTCAATAATTTCTTTCGAAGTGTCATCATTCTTCGATGCGATATTTAATTCTGTCAGGTTCAGGATTTCGTTTTTTGCACTCATGGATAATCTCAATATTTTTTGTGTATTTGATTGCCTTCTGTGAACAGAATAGCGTTTGAATCTGGATAGGCCGAGCAAAGTGTTTCATACCACCAGGGTGTTTCTTCGAGTAGGGCGTGATGGTCTTTCAATCCATTATTGCCAGAGACATGAATTTCCAGGCACTTGTCTGAGTGAATGAGTTCGGACAACAAGCTCAATTCTTGTTTTTTCTCCCTGTGCACAACAATGTTTAAGTGCGACAAGTCCAGGGCATAATAAGCGCCGCTATTCAGCAACCACAGATAATCCGCCCATGCACCTATCGCATACCCGGGATACATTCCTTCAATACCGACCGGAACACCAAACAGATCTGTTAATCGGTTACTGTTCTCGAGCAATTGTAATAATGAATCTTTTCGACCGGGATGTAGTGTATAGGGTTGGCCACACAAACTATGGTTAATGCGTGAGAGGGCTTGATAATAGAGTAGGGCGTCACCCTCGATATCGCCCAGAGTTCGCCCTGAACGCTTATGCCCTGGAATTCTGACATTCGCATGCAGTCGAAATCGGGTGTTTGGAAATGTCGTTCTAAGCTGGTCGATAACTTCATCGGTTAGTACACCAAAATTTTGAGGACAAAGCTGACAATGGTCTAGCTTAATTTCTCCCCATAGAGGCTCCGATGTCGACGCTAATTGTTCCACTGCTTGTAGGAATCGCATTCCGGGGTAACTGGCCGAGGAACCATTCGGATACAGCTTAATTTGTTGGGTTGTTCGCATGATAAGTTTAGCCCACCCTTCAAGCCTTCAATTTCTCTGAATTCATATGCCTTCTCGCTAAATAGCCATTTCAAGCGAATCCTCCGGTTCATCATCGGCTGGCCCCGGTCGCATTTTGCAGTTTTCTGGATTCGCGCCAGCAGCAATTAACATGTCTGCAATTTCTTGGTTTTTCCTTACGTAAGCAGTATCGAGTGGTGTTATCGGGGGGGCGTATGGAACAAGGTGAGTTGATTCCAGGTTCGGGGATCGCTTCAGCAATCTTTTTACTGCTTTGCTGTTATCTTTTTCTATGCTATCGACCAACTTGGCTTCGAGTACCGAGCATCTCTTTAACTGAGTTTGTTTAACGCCTTTGTACTCGGTGTGACGATCAATAGTGCCCGAAAGATGAATAAGGACATCTTTTTCTACTAACAAAGGATTTCCGGAACAAAACCAAGTCAGCTGATTGTGTTTCTGGTCTTCGAACTGATACAGTATTTTGTCGCCGTACTCGTCTCCTGGAACAATTCGTGTTCCTATTATTTTGACCGGGTAATCCGATAGTTTTTCACCATCTTTTCCAATAAATTCAGATTTACCGCCATGCTTTTCTCTATTTACTTTTTCAAGATAGCGGTCGTAAATAATAATGCCGGCGGCCACGACCCCGATATTTTTATGATTTACATGCCCCGATTCGGCAAAATTCAGGAGATTGTGCATAAATGTAGTATTGCCTGATCGAACATAATCTGATGTCCTTAGCCATTCCAATACCGTTTCCGCCCTCTCAATATCCTGTTCAATCGGGATGATTTTCCGAAGTGGATTTCTACTAAATTGTGATTTTATGATCAGTGACGTGCTCGGCAGGGGAGGGTAGTATTCCTCAGCCTGGACCACCGACATGTAGCCATTTTCGCGGATCTCTGCCGCGGCCAGCGCAAGCACCGTCGAAATGCGAATCAATGCACACTCATCATCGCCTGACATGCTGCTTGGCATTTCTTCAAGATCTTCAAGCTCGTCTCGAACAAAATAGAGTAATTCACTATATGCTGCGATCGATGCTGGACTGCTATTTGGAAAAAAATCAGCAAGACAGGATGAGCCAATCTGCAGAATTCGGCCATCCTCCAAATTTTCAATTAAGAATGTTTTTTTTCTGTTACGTTGAGTATTGCAATGTTCGCACTCATCTGGGCAATCCTCACTTTTAAATTTTTCTGAAATCTCTTTCCTGTCATGAGCATGAATGATTGGCCGGCCAATGCCTTCAATACGTTCCAGGATGGCGATAAATCCCCAGCCTTCAATGCGGGGCGCTTCGCCTGTTACTGTTACGAGATGCACTTCCACGCTTATTTTTTTTGAATACGCAAAACTACCAGTCTGGAGGCCTATTAACTTTGACTGTTGTCGTCCCGTTATCTTTCCATTCAATATTAGGACAATTCAAACGCTTAGCCTTTTTTTGAATGGCCGCCATACGCCGTTTAAACGCTTCAAAATTAGTCGACGGAATTTTAAATTGAGTACGAACTTTCCAATCATTTTCTTCGGTCATAACTTATTACCTTAAACAGAAGCTTGTTTCGTCGTCCTTGCCGTCATCATTGGTAATTTCAATGGATTTAGACCTGTTATGCTGGCTTGCTATTTCAAATTCTGGTGTCCAGCGCCATGTGGGATCAAGACCTCGCACACTACTGATTTCCAGCATGCGACGAGCAGCAATATCGTAAGTTGATATCGATGCCTCAGGAGAAGCAAGACGGTCCATGCCGATCATAACCGGATTGCCAAAATAAACTTCCCGGGTTAATAACGCCCAGGCACTAGGCCGCGTTTTATTATCCTCACTCGTTCTAAGCGAGCAATTGCTCAAGCAATTCCCGACATAATCACGCAATCTCTGATTAGACAAACGAATAACATCGACATCTAAACGCTCATTTTGCGTAAACTTATTCGCGCCTAGCCTCTTAGCAACCTCGGGCGCCACATTGGTAACCAAGGCGATATCGTAATTCATAATGCGTAAATCAAAGCGCTCCGGCTGATCGGTCCTCGCTTGCCGGCAGAGGCGCAATATTTCTTGCGCTAACCAGCGATCGGGTAGGGCAAAGATACGGATCATTTCTGCCTGGCTCCACTTCCTTCGTTCCTTTGCTTTAGGGGAAAGGGGCCATAGCTGCTTGAATGTCATTTAATATCCTCGAGAATCCACTATTTATGGCGCAAGCTTTTCGAGCTTGTCCAAAGTTAGGTCTTCATGAAAATTGCGGATTGTAATGTCCAAATCTATAGCCGCTTGACTAACCGATTCGCAATGAATACTGGCTTCAGAAATGGAGCCGTCGCCTTGTGGGATTTCATAGAGTTCATTATCGTCTGCCGTTTCACTGTCGTAGTCCACCACATAAACATCGATAGGATGATCGTCATGTGAAACCACCGCGGTCACCAGCCCACCTTCTAGGGTTATTGCGACTTGTTTGGGAATTGAAGCATTTTCCAGCGCAGAAAGAAGCTCTAAAGTATTTTTATAACGATTGTCTTGTAAGGCTGTATTAGGCAGTTCCTTTAAAGCCTTAATAACATCAGGCAATAACTCGAGAATAGACCGGGTATCTTTTGAGCTCATTAATAGGTCTCCAAAATATTATTTATAAATATGTTACAACACAATTTGTTATACAAACAAAAACTAGAGGTTAGGCTCAAAAACGTCGCCGGCGGATCAATAAGAATCCGTGCTTATCTTCAATGCATACTGGAAATTGAAGAGTTCATATCTCTTCATTACGATGCAGAATCTTGCGCTGATTTAAGACTTGGAACTGAAAAGTCAGCTCTCGAAAACCAGCATTTTCCATCGCCACTATCAACTGTGATTAACTCAAGTGTTTCTAGCGCCCTTACATGAACTTCATGCAAACGCACCTCCCAGGTAAGAACACCAGGCGGCTTTAGCCAATATGCCGGTGTCGGACCTTCAATATGCGTTTTGTTGAACCCTATTTGCTTAATTTCACAACCAGCTTTTAAGTACGCGATAATTTCCTTTGGTGACTCTATATATCCGTATTTTGTATTTGGTTTAGCTAATTTCCCTTCACAATCTGTAGTGTTCATTTTCAACCTCAAATTGCGTTTCATGCACTGAAAAACTTCAGGTCAAAAAACAGTGTTTCTACCGTAAATTACGGATACCCCTAAAATTTAGTGGAACCGGGCTAGCTGACTGCTTGCGACACCGATTGTTTTGCAACATCGATATCTAATTGGCCGGCTGTTTCAAATAAATATTCGCGCAACCTAGATAAAACGTCATGATCTTTACCGGATGCCGACACCAAGTGCTCATCGATCTTGTCAATCAACTGATGAATCGACAGGTCATCATTCAGTGGTTTTATCGCCCGATTTCGACAATGCTCGCGCCAACGGTTTTGTTCCTGATCGGTTAGGCTCTCTGGATGGTTTCTGGCTTTAAACCGGAACCACAACTCATCTAACCTAGGATCATTAAAGACAGGGGATTCCTTGGCAATGTCTGCCCCCGACAGATCACGTAAATTGTTCATGGTGCACCGGTCTTCATTGTCAAAAAAGTTGCCGCCATAAAGCATCCCATCAACATCGCCGACCTCTGTTGGATCAGAAAGGAAGGCGTCACGCAACACTGCCAAATCCAGGCTTTGCACAATCGCTTGTTGGGCTTTGAGTTGAGCAAGCTCTGACCTTAAATTAAGCCGGTCAATATCTTCTCCCCTTAATGCTGGCGCGGAAAATAGAGCAGGGCACTTATTGGTTTGAATAAGCATAACAGGCAAGCGTCCGTCGCCTTTTTTATTAAAAACTCGCTGACTTATTGACTCAGAATCTAACCCTTGTAGCGCCGAAACGTCTTCACTCATATTGATCGCTATGACTGCGTTTTTATTGGTTGGATGACGCGCCACTGGCATTATTAAAGCGGCATTATAATTTTCCTTGCCATAATAAGGTGAGATATGAAGAACGACTTGGTTTAATTTGAGTCGGTTCTGCACAGCTGATTTATTACGTAGCGACCAGACATATTCATATAGCTTAGGATTGGTGTTCTTAAAAAGCCTTGCTAGCTCGATCAAGGCGCGAACGTCAGCTAATGCGTCATGAGCATCCAAATGCTGAATGCCATTGGCTGGCGCCAACCGATCAAGTTTAACAGTGACCCGGCCTTCCTCATCTACCGGCCAATTGATGCCTTCGGGTCTCATCGCTGCGAATGCCCGGGTTACATTAATGAAATCCCAGCGTGAATTGCCATTTCGCCATTCGCGCTCATAGGGATCGAAGAAATTACGATAAAAGCCGTGCCGGCTCAATTCATCATCGAAAGCCAGGTTATTATAACCAACCGATGTTGTACCGGGCTCCATCATTTCATGATGAATACCCCTGAAAAATTCAACTTCCGTCAGACCTTCCTTTTTGGCAAGTTGCGGAGATATCCCGGTAATTAAACAAGCCTCCATGCTAGGCAATCGGTCAATATTCGGCTTGCAATAAACGCTAACAGGGTCACCAATAATATTGAGATCCAGGTCAGTCCGGATCGCGGCAAATTGAGAGGGGCGGTCAAAGCGAGTATTAGAGCCGAAAGTCTCGTAGTCGTGCCAAAGAATTGAATTCATATTTATTTCCAAAAAGGGTTACTCGAAAAGCCAATTAAGCTACTGTTGTCATGTTCGCTCTCCGAGAGAAAGAGACCAGTCTATCTGAGCGAACTGTTGCGCTCAAAATCAATCAAGTCTTGTTCGCCGCCATGATCCGAGTAGGCCTGGGACCCATATTCGGGAGAAACAGGCGTCCACTCTTCAGGAGTAATTTCTCGCCCCCCATTTTTAAAGTCATTCAAAGTGGTCTGCGCAGCTCTTCGGGCTTCCTCTCTGACATCCTCGAACCAAATTGAAGGGGCGCCAGGATCATCAACAGAAGTAGGGGAGCAACCATGAAAAACCTCATGGTAGGCAAATCTATTGCCCGAAGAATCGGTAATAATTAACAAATACATTTCGCCTATGTAAGTCTCGCCATCCTCAGTTTTACCGTATTCATGGAGATTGCACGCGATTCCAAAGGAATAATTTGAAATGGGTCCAGAAAGCATATTATTGGTGTTCCTTAATAGTATTTTAATTATATGATACCATATATTTTATTTACACTTAAATGATTGTCATGACACTATTTGTTGTAACTGTTTATGTGGTATTTGGTTTGTTTGTAACACTGACTATTGCTGCTTATCTGTATCGAAATAAGTGTCGATACTGTGATAGGCCTGTATGGCGATTTCAGAGAGTCTATAGTTTGTCATGGAGCCCAGACAATCTAATTGTGATAAACAAAGGTCTCGGTACCCACAACTGCTGTCATGCTGATTGTTGTGAGTTTAGAGAGATTAGCTTTCACGAAAAACCTTTTAACGATGACGGCATTAAAGTTCTATGATCAACAAAAATGACTGTGCTTTGTTATCCGGGCGACAAAAACTCTCCGGATAGTCACAGTGTTAAAATGTGATTGAAGCATGTGAGAGATCCGTTTTAACAATAGAAAATATTATTTTAACCAACATAATATAGCACATATAAAAACTATTTAGTAAAGATAAGTGTAATTATCTTTACTAAATTTAACCCCGTGTTAGCCTTTAAAAACACACATACCTGGCCTGAATCAATTAGCAATGCAGACCAACTAAAGTCGGAGTGATCCCAGATGAAAGATGTGTTAAAGCACTCGCATGAAAGCTCGATAGAAACTGAAACCAAGCAGATCAAGGTTGGGCAATGGTGTTGGTGCCTGAACAACGACAAACGATATAACAAAGACGATGAATGGCTAGGATGCATTATGCATATCGGGTCAAACTATGTTTTAGTTGAAGAACCAAGTAATGGATTTTCCAATCGCTACGAACGCATACATTTTGATAAAATCCATAAGATGCTGCGTTTTGAAGCAGATGCGGCCGCGGTTATTCGAAAAAACATTGATGAATCCCAAGAAAAGATTGCTTCTTACCTAAAAGAAATTCAAGCCATCACTGCGCGTCTTGGTGTGGATAACCACAATAAAATCGGTTTCACCCAAAACTACGATCAGAATAATCAACAGGCCTTAGCTGTATTATCATCGACGCAGGATATTAATGCCTACAAGCAAGACTTAATTAAAGCAAAGCGAGAAAGTTTGCCTAATTTATTTGAGAAAATCGAAGCGGAAAATAAAAACTTAGCCAAGTGGATGTCGGCTGAAACTTTGCCTTTGAAGGCCATGAGAAAAAGCTTCGATCACGCTTTAACTGATATTGATCATCGCATATTCAACGTTAGTCTCTATGCAGGATTAACCGAAACAGTGGTTCAATGCATGGATGGTCCCGGGGCCGCCCTGAGCGATAAACTGCATGTTATGCAACGAAAGCTGTATATGGATGAGGAATGCTTACTCAATTATTCACTTGGCGGCATGCAATTTAATGATATCGATATGTTTGATCAATGGTTGTGCCAGCCCGAAAATCGCAACCGCATCCTGCCCTTCCCTCGGACCATTGTTGCAATGCAGGTCCGTAGGCACCGGAAAGAACGCGATAGTAAAGGCGTTTTCATGAATGAATTTATTAACTGAAGTTTCCTAAAAACGCCTCAAGCCACCATGCGTAACAACACCGCGACCAGCGAATTTTTCATGGGATTGGTGGGTTTATGGCAAAGCCTATCAAAATCTTCACTCAGTGAGGCTTCGGCGATGAGGCGCCGGACATCGGAAAAGGCGAAACTCGTCCGCCCCTTGACCTTGTGCCGACGTTGCGGATCCGCTTTGATGCGATCGGCGTACATCCAGGTGACCGTGGTGGCCATCATACAGAAATGCAGGTGGTTTATCACGGCCTGGGCATTCCGGCTCTGGCATTTTTGACTGCCAATGTCTTGCTTGAGTTCTTTAAAGCCGGACTCGATCTTCCAGCGAGCGCCATAATATTCGATGACCTGGGTGACCGACAAGTCGAGATCGGTCGTAAACAAGGCGACCCACTGGGTTTTACGAAACACCCACACGACCTTGATGGGGCATTTTAAGGTCTTCAGCATGACGGTTTTCTCAACCGCCAGTACTTCGCGTACTTTGCCATACAGGTTAACCTGATAGGCAGCAGTTTGCTGCCGGAGCGCGTGCGCTCGGTCGGTCACGGTCCCCAGACGCTGGCCGTATTTACGGGGCGTCCGCGTGTCTTGGCATCGGCGGACCGGGCGTCGGGAGCGCATAGAGCACCTGGTTGCTGCGCAATCGGGATAACAGGTGAAAACGTTCGCCTACCGTTTGGCGCACCGGCTTCCATAACCCCTGATTCCCAAACCAGCTGTCGGTGACCGCCAGCATTGGTGTCGAAGCAAAGTGACCGGCGACGGCGATTAGCAATTCCGCCGCTTGCGTGAGTTTGCTTTGAAACGGCGCGACTTGGCCTTTGATTTTGGCGGTTTCCTTTTGTTCGGCGATCATGTGACGGGGTAAGTAAAAAACGAAAGCCCAAAAACAAACAGGCCCAACGACCTTTGACCTGCTTCAGTAAGCCGATCGACACCACATTTTGCGCCCAGGGGTAACGGCTTTGATTCGCTTTGGCGGCATGATCGAAAATCGACGCGCAGCCGAAAATGTGTTGACCCACTTTGAGGTTGATAAAATCGTCCAAGCCAATCAATAAGCGGCCATCGGTCGTGGGGGACGGAATCAATCCCCACAGCGTCGTCCAAAGCCTTTCCCAGGGCAGTGTCGACGAAGCCATGAAGGTATAGAACCGCTTTTGCTTAATCTCGATCCCGAACAAAGTCTCCAAGGCCCGCCATAAATTAGACGACATCGATGAGGTAAACGGAACAATCACGGCGAGCAGCGTGTAGACAAACAAAGAAGCTCGCTCCCGTCCCAGATCAGTCTCGGAAAAATGGGCTTGGAGAGGGCGGAGAAGATCGCGTAAAATGAACATGAATGAGGCCCTTTTGTTTGTGTAATCAATGATTTAGAAACCAATATTATACTACAAAAGGCGACCTCATTCACCCATAAGCTATTGTTTTTAATGAGATTCGGCATAGCCTAACAATCAATATTAGAGCCGGCTAATGTTTAAGCTGAATATTAGCATTATCTGATATTCCTTGCCCTCAAAAAATTGGGAAACTTCAGTTTATTAATTTTAAGCTTGAAAATCTTGATAAATTAACATTTTTGTATATCCGTAACGGGGAGCAAACTTATCGAATTAATTGTGATCTTAGTTTTGACGATCTGATTTTTCCGGATAAAAATCGGCTAAACCTGACCGAAGCCATGATGATGAAAAAAAATCATTATTACAGCAAGGCAGACACTATGTCGGTTCACGAATACGATGAATTGGTCAAACAATATAGGCAGAACGAAGAAAAATTAAAGCAATGGAAAGCCGAAAATCCTGGGGTTCATGAATATCAGAGCCCTTATAGAAAATTGGCGGGCTCAAGCTTTTGTCCGGAAAACTGGGTGCCTTTGAACCCGGAGCATCTCTATTTTGATGACTATCAGGCTGACCTTGCCGATCAAGTCCGTAAATACAATCGCATTGCGCTCATTATTCAGGGTTTATTCGATCGATCGCCGGCCTTACACCCTCACCTGCCCGTGCAAACGTGGGTGCATGAAAGCTTCATGCAGATGGTTGAATTAGTTTACGACGCCTCAGATGTATTGCACCATGGTGAAACTCCAGACTTTGAGGCGTATAAAGCAAAGTGCAATGAGACAATTAATGAGGGCTCAGTATTAATTGGCCAGCATCTTTTCTGGATGAAAAAAGAGGCAGAAAAAGAATCGAGGAGAATGGATCGAGATCGACGCATTCATTCCGACTGGCGCCCTGAATTATATGAGCCGTATGGCAATCCGGGCCCAGGACTATTGGCAAAGCCTTTCAAATGGCAGTCTCGCGCACGAAATGCCATCTTTTCCTGGTATAGAGAACGCCTAGTCAGAAAGTTCATCAAAATCGAGCGAGAAACCCGGTTCTTTAGGGCCGGGAGGGATAGCGCAAGATTGAATTGTCTCACCAAAAAACATAATGATGTTGTAGGGGGGTTGCTATTAACAGTTTTATTATTTTCTATTAAACTCATAATATGACAGTGAAACGCGCGTATAAATATCGATTTTACCCTGATGCTGAACAAGAAGTTTTGTTGACTAAAACGTTTGGTTGCGTGCGCTTTGTCTATAATGCCATCCTTCGGTACCGAATGGATGTTTACCAGCAAAACCAGGTTAAAATCAATTATTCTGGCGCCAGTGCAAAATTAACCGAACTGAAAGTGACGCCGGACCTGTCGTTTCTCAAAGAAGTCTCCAGCGTACCGTTGCAACAATGTCTTCGACACCAGCAAAGGGCGTTTACGAATTTTTTCGAAGGCCGAGCAAAATACCCGGTGTTTAAATCGAGAAAACACAAGCAATCTGCAGAATTTACTTATCGAGCATTTACTTACAAGAACGGCCAGCTGACTTTGGCCAAATGCAAGAGCCCGTTGGACATCCGCTGGAGTCGGAAGCTGCCTTGCGCGCCATCAACCATTACCGTGTCCAAGGATCGGGCTGGCCGCTATTTCGTTTCCTGCCTGTGTGAATTCGAACCGTTGTTACTGCCGGTAACCGATAAGAAAGTTGGCATCGATGTCGGCATTAAAGACCTGTTTGTGTCCTCGGACGAATTTCGATCCGGGAATCCTCGCCATACCGCGAAATACGAAGTGAAACTGGCAATCCTTCAGCGTCGCTTAGCGAAAAAGACGTTAGGCGGCCGAAACCGGGCAAAAGCAAAGCGCAAGGTCGCCCGCCTTCATGCAAAGATCGCCGATTGTAGACAGGATCATTTGCACAAGCTGTCACGCAAACTCATTAACGAGAACCAAGTGGTTTGCGCGGAAAACCTTGCAGTAAAAAACCTGATCAAACATCCTACGCTCGCCAAATCGATTGCCGACGCCAGCTGGGGCGAACTGACGCGCCAGATCGAATATAAAGCGAATTGGGCTGGCAGAGTCTATGTTGAAATTGATCGGTTTTTTCCGTCCACCAAACGCTGTCATTGCTGCGGTTTAGTTACCCAATCCATGCCGCTGAACGTCCGGTCCTGGGAGTGCCCGCAATGCGGGACGAATCACGATCGCGACCTGAATGCAGCGAAAAACGTTTTAGCCGCCGGGCTGGCGGTGTTAGCCTTTGGAGAGAATGTAAGTGATGGCGATATTCCGATATCACCATCCGATTCTCGATGAATTAGGAATCCCCTTCCTTTAGGTGGGGGAGGAAGTCAACTACTGTGAAGACGATACTATTCGGGTCACGATCACTGTCCCTGCATCAGAGCTATTCAATATTAGTGCGTATCGCCCGGGCGACTACAAGCAATTTTTCCAGGACCCAAGAACTCGAGAGCGCTATTTGGATTGGGCGCCCGTGTTGTTGGCGGCCGAGGAATACATTGCCGGCAGAATGATGGTCAAAGAACCAGTTTAATCTTGTAGAATGCTGCCTTGTCAGCCAAAATATAGCTCATGAATGCACAAGGCAACATCATTAAGCTTTGCTCGTTAGAATCGATCGCCCTTCCCCACGCTCTAAATGGGGAGACTGGGGATAACCGGTCTCAAATGACGCCGAAGATACCGGTCAATCATGATCTGGATGCGATTTACTGCTGGCTTTCCAGAGTAAACAAAGAGCAGTCGCCACACACCTATCGCGCTTACAAACGTGAAGCGGAGCGTTTGTTATTATGGTCGCTTGCCAAAAAAGGAAAAGCGCTATCATCACTTAACACGGTTGATTTGAATGAATATCGTGAATTTTTGCTTGATCCTCAGCCAGAGAGTTTCTGGATAGGCCCCAAAAGACCAAAAAGTGCAATCGACTGGAAACCGTTCACCGGCCCCTTGTCGACGCGAAGCGTAAAACACACCGACACCATTATTCGAAACCTTTTTGGGTTTCTAACAGATCAACATTATCTATCGCATAACCCCTGCTCTGCTCAGGCAAAAGTCAAGGATGGTCGTAAAAGCGGATCTATCGATGTTAACCGATCTTTATCACATTCAGAATGGGAATTTATCAAGAGCTTCCTGACACGCAAAACGGAGAAATATAAAAACAAGGAAGACCAAAAAAAATGGTGTCGGACGCAGCTCATCGTTTTGTTTCTGTACGCGACCGGCCTCCGAATTCACGAAATCGCGAAAGCTAAACTCGGCGATATTGTCAAAAAAGAGCGAAAGAATAAAGTTCAATTCTGGCTTTCGGTCGTTGGCAAAGGCGGTATTATTCGTGAAGTTCCCTTGCCAAAGACGACTTATCAACTTCTGGGTGAAAGTTATTTGTTGATCACTGGCTTAAGTTTTGGACAAGTCGGAGATGAGGCCCCGATTATCCCCTCTTTGCGCGGCAACAAACATGGCGCCAATTGCATTAAGCCTTTAGCCATCCATAAAATCCTTAAAGAATGTTTCGATCTAGCGGCTGCCGAACTCATTGATGTCGATCCGGAAGCTGCCAAAAAAATTGTACAAGCCAGTACTCATTGGCTGCGTCATACGCATGGAACGCATGCGGTTGATATGGATATCCCTTTGCCTGTAATTCGAGACAATTTAGGCCATAGTCATATTGCAGTAACCTCCCAGTATGTGCATGCCGACAAGGACTTGCAGCACGATGCTTTCGAAAAGCTATCTAGCTCAGGCGACACTTAAACGACAACAATAACGCTTGAATGCTGCGCTTACTTTGATAATCTTGATTTTCGACGATTAACAAAAGATAGTTCTATCTCGGATTTTTTAATCGGCCAAAATAGCGGTCATATTATAAGCGCGACCTATATCTGTATATCCATAAACAACTCCGTTTGACGGAGCTCTAATAATTAAATTTGCAGACTGAGGCGCATTTCCGTCATGCCAATTTATGTAGGCCGATCCTGTTGCCCCTATAACTCTTCCCCAGGAATCTTTGATTTGAACGGGCCTTAAAGTTGCGCCGCTCTTGCCTCTATTTGCCGTCAGGCCATAAACACTAACAAGATATCTCCTTCCTGGAATTAAGTTATTAATATAATAACTGCCAGACGATATGGTCACTCCTACATTTAAATTATTTTTAGAAACCCCTAATGGAGCTACAGAAGCTGAATCACTTGATATTGCATATTTTTGCCCATGCAAGACCAGAAATAAGGTTAAAAGTATTTTAAATAAATGG
Source organism: Methylomarinum sp. Ch1-1 (assembly GCF_030717995.2). Classification (NCBI taxonomy): domain Bacteria; kingdom Pseudomonadati; phylum Pseudomonadota; class Gammaproteobacteria; order Methylococcales; family Methylococcaceae; genus Methylomarinum; species Methylomarinum roseum. Next base: position 99,927 of record NZ_CP157744.1, read on the forward strand.
TTAAAATATTTCATATGTTATTTTAATTAAGTATATTTGGATAAGGTGATATTATTGCCGTCTGAGTTCGGTCTGCATGTGCGCTGCTATCAATTCATTAGTCTTTTAACTTTTTGAATCTTAAAAAAATAATAAAAACATATAATACAACATATATTGATAATTTTTTTGCTAACTGGATCGCACAGCATCCAAAAGTAGAAGACTAAACTGATTGGTCTACCAGCTAAAAACGGTTTGAACGTTGTGATGGTACCAGTTTCATTCGAATACTGATCGATCAAGTTCGTAATGAAACCTACTTATCGATATCCACTTTAGAGTTTTTAGCATGACCAATCACTAACCGCGCATATTCTTCTCGGGAGATCTCTCCTGACTCTCTTTTTTTCATCAATTGTCGAGCATACTCAGACACATCTTCTCCGGCGCCTCTGACAATATTAATCGCTTCGTCAACAAATGATTTTTTAGTTTCAGACATACAACATTCTCTTTTTAGGGTACGAATCTTATTCGTAAAATTTGACTTCCTCCCCCCACCTAAAGGAACAGGTAAGTTTAAAAATTACTTCAATCTATTTTATTGTGGATCAATTCTATAAAATGTGTCAACATGTTATCGTATATAAATTACCGCATAAGTAAAAATTATATGATTGACGATTATCTTTATTCTGGCACGCAAACACTGATCAATCGATTTGGTATTCAAGATAAAGCGGTTCTCGATCAGATTGAAAGCGATATCACCGCCGATCGAGTTCGCGAGTTATTAGCGGGCGACCCTGACTTTAATGTCTTCTCAGATAATCTTGATGAAAAATTACTGAGAGGCATTCACAAGCATTTGTTTGTCGATCTCTATGAATGGGCCGGCGATTATCGTCATTGCGACGTCGCCAAAGCAGAACCATTGCTAAACCGAAAAAGCGTTGACTACCCTCCTCCTTATTCGTTTTTTGAAGGAGAAAAATTAATGGAGGACGCGATCAAAGAATCATTGAGCCAATTAGGCGACTCATCCTTTAAAACAGCAAATAAAGAGGAATACATCGACAAGTTGGCTCGATTTGCTACTGATCTCTGGGTAGCCCACCCTTTTCGAGAAGGAAACACTAGAACGGTGACGATTTTTCTGCGGGCGGTCGCCAAATTCCATGGTAAAAGTCTATCTGGGAACTTGAATAATGAAGAGGACGGATTGCGTTTTCGAGATATGCTTGTAATGGCCTCTGTAGGTGACGCTGACCCGTTAAAACAAAGCTTAAGGCGATCCCTTAAGTTTCCAAAAAATGTAGCCAACAATGATATTTCGTTCGAAAATATGTCTCAAAAGTTACAGGGTTTTCGAAGAAAAAAAGCTTCTGAGTTTGGGCATGTTGAAGACGATTTGGAGTCGAATTTTTCAGCAAAGATGAACTAAATGTAGTAGCTCAAAGCGAGCAGCCAAGAGACTGGGAGGTATCACTAAAGCTCAATTGGTCAGCGAGTTTATCCGTCGTTGAAGATAAGCACGGATGCTTATCGACCCACCGGGGACACTGCGTGTTCTGGTTGAAATATTTCAAATAGGCCGATTCCGATTCTGCCCGACCTGCGATCAAATCAAGCTGTTGAATCGTGAGTTTGACCATGCGCGCTTTGTGTGGAATCATTGCCTGGAGCTGAGAGGAAAAGCTTACCGACGCCGAGGCGAAAGCATAAATTATGTCGGCTTAGGAAAGCGACGCATCTCAAACAGACCTCTCGGTTCAACTTTTTGAAAAACGCCACAGCGGCTTATTTGACACAAAAGTTGATTGATCTGGACAAAGCCTTTAAAGACTTTTTCAAGGTAAAGCCGATTATCCACGCTTCAAGAAAAAACAGCACCGGCAAGCTGTGAGCTACCAGCTGGACCAACGCATTGAGGCGTCCAACTATCGGGCCGGGAAGTTTCTGAAGCTACCCAAGCTGGGAGCCTTGGCTATTAAATGGAGTCAGGTGCCGACCGGCACCCCGAAATCCGCTTGAGATAGGCTATGGCTTTTCATGCAACCTCAGCTCTTTCCAGGCTTCAGCCAGGTTATTACGAATTATCGTGACGTCGGTGTGGTCTTCTTGATAAGTTTTCAGGTTGCCGGCCAGAGCCTTCTCGAAATACTCGCGGGCTTGCTCATGCAATCCCTTCTTGTACAACGCTCCGCCCAGGTTATTGCGCGCTAATGCTACACTGGGATGTTCTTCGCCATAGGCTTTCAGGTTGGCGGCCAGGACTTTTTCTAGATAGTCGATGGCTACTCCGTATCGGCCCAGCTCCAACCAGAGATTAGCCAGATTATTACGATTTAATGCTACTTTTGGATGGTCTTCGCCATAGATTTTCAGGTTGCCGGCCAGAGCCTTCTCGAAATACTCGCGGGCTTGCTTATACTGTCCATTTTCGAAAAACGCTATGCCCAGGTTATTGCGCAGTGTTGCCACATGGGGGTGGTCCTCGCCATAAATGTTCAGACCGCTGGCCAGGGCCTGCTCGAAACACCCGATGGCTTTATCATATTGGCCCAACTTATTCCAGGCCAGACCCTGGTTATTACGCACTTTTGCCACTTCGGAATGGTCCTCACCATAGGTTTTCAGGTTGCTGACCAGAGCTTTATCGAGATTTTCGATGGCTTTTTTGTACTGTCCAAGCTTGTACCAAGCTAAACCTAGGTTGTTGTGTTCTCTTGCTACACTGGGATGGTCCTCACCATAAGTATTCAGGTCGCTGGCTAGAGCCTGCTCGAAATACCCGATGGCTTTATCGTACCGACCAAGCGTGTACCAAAATGCACCCAGGTTATTGCGACGTATTGCGCTGGCGGGATGGTCTTCACCATAGGATTTTAGGTCGCTGGCCAAAGCCTGCTCTAAATACTCATGGGCTTGCTTATACTGTCCCTTTTCGAAAAACGCTATGCCCAGGTTATTGCGCAGTGTTGCTACATAGGGGTGGTCCTCGCCATAAATGTTCAGACCGCTGGCCAGGGCCTGCTCGAGATAACCGATAGATTTTTTGTGATGTCCCAGTTCCCTCCAGGCTTCAGCCAGGTTAGCGAGACCTGTTATTACGTTAGGATGGTCTTCACCATAGGTTTTTAGGATGTTGACCATAGAATTCTCCAGATAGCCGATGGCTTTTTCGTACTGTCCGAGCATGTACCAAGCTAAGCCGAGATTGTTGCGATCTATGGCTATAATGGAATCGTCCTCGCCATAGGTTTCCAAGTCGTTGACAAGGATTTGTTCCTCATAATCCTTGGCTTTTTCATGCAAAGATCGCTGATTTTGGGCTGGCAGAGTCTATGTTGAAATCGATCGGTTTTTCCGTCCACCAAACGCTGTCATTGCTGCGGTTTAGTTGCCCAATCCATGCCGCTGAACGTCCGGTCCTGGGAGGGCCCGCAATGCGGTGCGAATCACGATCGCTATGAATGCAGCGAAAAACATTTTAGCCGCCGGGCTGGCGGTGTTAGCCTTTGGAGAGAATGTAAGTGATGGCGATATTCCGATATCGCCACCCGATTCTCGATGAATTAGGAATCCCCTTCCTTTAGGTGGGGCGGGAGGAAGTCAAATTGCTTACCCCACTACATCATTCCGATTGATAGACCTTCGTCCTCGCCTTCGTCCAGCGCTTTGTCTAGCACAAATGTGCCAAGAGGAATTCGACTTGGCTCAACCAATGGCTCGATCTCTTCATTGTCTTCTGCAACCGGATAAATACAGACTTCAAGATTGCCTTCAGCTTGAAAGAAAAGCGCGTCAACATCTTCATTGATAGAAACCCACGAATCACCACCAATCAAAGCCTCAGTGACAGCATTTCTAATAGCACCCTCTTCTTTCGCGACATCTTCTTGTGTCACACCAACTGTAGGAAGCACATTTTTAGCAACCCATTGGAAATATTTTTCAGTATCTTCTTTCATGGGTCCACCCTCCCAAATACAAAATTGATCGATTGATAAATAATTAACGCATAGAAGGCGAACGAGAATCTATGATATTAACCAGGCGCTCTTGGTCTTCTTCACTGAGGCGTTTGCTTAAATCATGAAAAGCACGTTCTGACGACTCTTCTGCGCCGGCCTGTTCGAGATAGGAAATTGCATCTGAAAAAGTGCCATTTATAAAAGCATCATGCGCCAAAGCAATGTAATCTTCATAACGGGCCTCATCCGTTTCATAGCGTGCCACATGCTCGGACAATGTACGGTCTTCCTTCATTAGTTCGCGCCATTCCTCGTATTCCAATCCGAAATGTTCGGCAATTTCCCGTTTGTTGTCTTTGGCTGAAAAGTCGACAAAAAGATAGCTGCGCTTATCCAGCAAATATTTAATCATTCCCTCCATATCAGGGTTGCAACCCGTATTTTCGATTTCAACGTCATGCCGTTCTTTAATAAGCTCGCCAAGGTCTTCTTCGGAAACGCCGTTATCTCTTAAAAAATTTTCAAATACCATTACTTTTCTCATTTATTAATTTTTGTATTATATCATTACCCGCTTGGTCTTCAGGCTAGCAAAAGAGGCTGCCACTTACTCTCTTGACTTCCTATTAAGGCCTTAAATCGTACTCTGTCTCGTCCTCAAATCCTTCTCTTTCCCATATTGGGTGTTGATTGTCCAATATAAGCACTTTTTCACCGCTCTGAATACTCTTGATGCTTTCTAGGCTAATCTCATCACTAATTAACGGAATATCAGAATGTTTAATATCGCCGAGCGCACGAATATATCCGTCAGGATCGATCGACAGCCGGTCGTTTTCTACTGCAAAGACCCCGTTTCGATCATGCGACCTAAAGTTAACCATTGACGTTTCAATTTCAATGGCATGCAAATCATGTGTTGAGCAAAGCGAATGCAATTGCTCAATGTGTTTAATATCCGCTGGCGAAATGACAAACAACATCTTGTCAGGGTCGGAGGAGACCAATGCCATATTGTCCCCTCTGTCTCTGAATGAGATCTCGTAAATCAGTGTGCCATTCGATAAAACGACATGCCGTAATTCCAAATAACTTGTATCACCCTGGATTTCGCCTGTATAAGGGCATAATGGAATAATGCCTCGCGAACCTTCTTGATCCAGATAAGCGCTCAACTCTCTTGAAACGCTAATTTCTTGGGTATCTCGCAAGTGATCATTGAGCTGTAATGTGTCCATTTTTGATCTCGATTAAGGCTTTAAATTTAGGTCGTCATCGCACCTAATAACATAGCCCTGATCACCATAGGTAAATGGACCTTTTGCCACTTCCATGGCGCCAGGCTGGTCAGAGGCAATAAAAAGCCCTTCATTAGTGGAATACACATGTAAATCCATGTCATCGTACAATGCGCCACCCACATGAACAGCTGGCACCCCTTTGTTGACTTCAACTAGCACTTCCAGCTCTGGGCGGTCATCATCCGAGTTACCAACCGAAATTGCGATATTATGGGGTGACATTGAGTTATGAGTAACCTCAACCGCATAAGGCTCATCATCCTTACGGACTTCTTTGTCCCAATCCTCAAACTCAAAAGTCATTTTAAACTCTTCGATAGAGGTATTGGTATTGATTTTATCGTAAAGCAAATCCTCTATATCGCTCCAGGACCAGTCTTCCGTCAAGGAGGATGCATCGACTTCGTACTCAAACATTGGAACTTCAAATTGTTCGGCTAGAGTTTCAGGAAGTCTTTCAACAGCGTTAATCAAAGAAATGCTGTCCTGATTTTCTGCGGTTTGAATGATCGTCTCGCCGAGTAAAACTCCCATGTCACCGTTACTAACCTTAACTAAGCCTACATGAGTCATTAGGCTATCTCCTAAAATATTGATATGGTAGGATATATTATATAAATATTTTTTTATTTACAAATTGCACCTATTTTTTGAGCTTACCCAGGTTATTTGAGGATCTTTTTATGACTGTCGACGTAGAGCAACCAACACAAGCAATTAATATGTTTCACAAATGCATTGAAACATTGGACCGGACATCGCGTGAGATAATAATGTCAAAGGCCAATCGAAGGTTATTTAATGAAATTCCAGTTAAAAATACCTCGCAAAAGACAATTGACAGGCTTTCTCAATTTATTATTGATTCAACCCTTGATCAGTGGGTTGTGCAATTTTATAAGATACACGGCCTAGCCAATGATCTGTTGCCGGTAGATCTGGATAAGCATGAAGATAATGTTGCAGAAAAAATTGCTTGGGATATCGCCTGCGATCAAATGGGTGACTCGATCAACATTCACGAGGCCGCGGTTTTATTTTCAGCCATCGACAAGGCAAATGTTTTAGATAAACTTAAAGAAACAGTGTCGCGAGGCACTGATTTTATACATGACACCATTGTTGCCGATATACAGACCGCTCTATTAAAGGGTCAGTCACCACTGGGAAAAAGCTTTTTTAATAATGACTTTTCATTGGTGCATGACCATCAAAAAAAGGCCTATTTCGCCTGTGATTTTAACGCAATTGCTGCACTAAATTGTTATGTTAACAGCTTAGATAAAAACGATAAAAGCGATAAACTAAAGGCTGAGGCAATTTTAGCCATTGAAGAAGGCCTGGTCTTTGACAGACCGGTAATTGAACAATGTGTAACAGACTTATTTCGTGATTCTGATGAACTTATTTTTGGCGATAATTGGAACAACCCTGAGTTTTTAACGGCGGCAAACATTTTAAAAATGCCTGCGTTTCACGCCAAAATAAAGATGTTCTACAAGAAAAGCCTAATGGATGAGGTGCATGCTGTACTTAATGAATTGCAGGAGACTACAAGTATCAAATTAGGGGCAAATTACAGTGAAACGCCGAAAGACACGCCAATTCCTTATCGGGACATGATTTATCTAACATTTAATGAATCACGGCAATATGAAGTTTGGGGATTTCAATTTACTAACATAGACGAGCTCAAGAATAAAATAGGTGTGATGGCAGCAAATGAGATCGAAGAAATTGAAAAATGCAGGGGTGTTGCCCATTCAAATCCGCCGGAAAGACCCTTTAAAGCAGATTCTTCAGATTTGCATGAATTTGAAGATGGAAGCGAGCCAACCTTTTCTCCGAGCTGATCAATAGCCCAATCCAACAACTCAAATTATTTTATGAAATGTGATTGCGGCCTCGAAATGGATCGAGACCAGAATGCTGCCATCAACATTTTGACGGCTGGGTTAGCCGGATGTGGAGCGACATACCCACAGGCAGCTTAACCGAACGGTTCCTGCCTGGTCGCGACGAAGCATGCAGACACTTAAGTGAGAGCCTGAGTGGGTTGAATGGATCAATCTACTCAGGCGTTAAGTGTTTATTCCAATTGTAACAGGTTAGAGTCAACAATGCCTTACACTCAAATGATCTTCTTCGGAATCACAAGTCTCTTGACCGAATTTAGCCTTCATTTGAGTCTTTTTTTCAATCTGAATATCATCTAGGGTTTTTGGCGCCGGCTTCTCTGCAATATGTAATTCAAGGCCGGCAAGCTTCAAAGCAGTTAGGACACTAAAAAAAGAAGCGGAGCCGAGAGATTCGCCATTAACTTCCATCATTGCGTATTTAGTGCGGCTCATATTTAAAATTTCCGCAGCCTGCTCTTGCGTGATATTTTGGGCTTTACGCCCTTCTCTCATTGCGTCCGATACGCTTTTAAGGCTTTTAATCTTCATAGTTTCATTCCAGGCGATTCTTCTTCATCCTGATCTAAACCAAGATCATGAATGGATGATTGCCAAATATCGATCATTTTTTGACCTATCTCAGTAAATTCTTCGTGACCAGCGATATATTGCCGAATCTCATCTAAAGTGGAGGTCATTGCGTCGACAACCTCTGCATAAACCTGCTCAACTTCTTTTTTCTTTATGTAACAGTGTCTCGCACCAAAAGCAGCGAGCTCTTCTTTTGACCACCATCTTTTTGTGTAATTTTCATATTCTAGGGCAAGTGCCGGAATATCGTTATTGATATAAGCCTGTGTGCAAACCAAATCGTATGCGGGCGATAAAAACACTTTGCCCTGGCCATAAAGCAGCCCATAATTTTTTAGGTGTGCATCACCATTGCGAATCAATGTGTTGAATACCGTCTGTTTAAATATCGATTTCAACGCAGGAAGTGACTCAGTAATATCAATATGATCATCAATGCAATTAATAATCTCTTCGATCGTCCCGTTATATTTAGTGGACGACTTTCCCCCTAGCAAAGCAACGATTTCTTCAAAACCATAGCGGTAGCAGTGGGACTCTGCTTCATTATCTGTTTGATCAAATCGCTTTACTCCCAATAAAGTTCCGTCCTCTGACAGTATAAAATCAGGCACATCGATACCAGCTTTTTTAGCCGCTTTCAAACAAAAATATTCATTCACCGTGAGCCATGGGAATTCATCCGGGTCAAAACTTTTAATAATATGGGTCGCGGTGGTGAGTGTCCGGTGTTGCTGCTCACAGCTCGTTTTTGAGGCTAAAGCCTTTGGCTGAACACCCGATATCCCAGATCGAAAGCCGGATTTAATCAATAACTCTTCAAATAATTGGAAGCCATTTTCACAGGTTTCCAGATCATCTAAATTGATTTTTGGGATAGAGCCAATATTTTCACCTGAACAGATCTGTACTCGGCCAATTGTGTTGTGACCAACAAGCGACAATAACCCCATGTCATCCACTCGTGTAATTTTGGCCATCTGCAGTATCGAGGCTCTTCGTTGCCCTTCAGGCAAAATCATATCAAAAACCGGTGGGAGCTCATGATATATATACTGCTTTTGAGAAACTGGCATCAGTAGCGAGATCTGCTCATTTATGTCAACATTTTCCAGATACTCGAATTGAATCCTGGGGATTGGATTCTTGCTACCGGGATCTGGCTCAATCTCTTTCAGCAAGCCTATTTTTTTATTATTTACGAAAACATTTAGCTGCATAATGCTCGGCATTGTTCAATATTTTAAACATCATAGTTCAATTATCAGTGTTCTGCAGTTAAAATTTATCTATTTTGTTCATTTTTTTTAACAAAATAGTGCGAGCGGTTAAATTTCTGGTCCGGCTATTGTTTCATTGCTCTCAACCAGGAGCGACATCTCGCTCGCTTCTTCTTCACTTACAATTTGAATACAAAACGGACCATCAGGCCATTCACGCTCTTCGGCATGGAAGTCATGGTAAGCCTCAACAGACGCCTCAATTTTCCGCACCTTGCCACTGTAATGACATCCGTCACAATCATTGCCAGAAATAGCTAAATAAACATACCCATCTACAGCATGTTCTGCAATGCGTTCAGCTAACTCTTCATCCTTTGTTAGCCCGTTAACCAATGGTTGCACCCTAATCCCTTCAACCTCAAGTAGGCGATCTTCAATCGATTTCAGTTCTCTCTCATCGATCGATCTGGACAAAAAGCCCTCCATTTTTTTTAGTGAGTTCTCGCCAAACGCACGAGCATAAGCCATGCGGTAAGACATTTTTGTATCTCCAATTAGAACATCGTTCATGTTGCCTCCTGAAATGACACTCCCGTTGCATACTGTTTCAGTGCGACTTATAGGGGATGGTTAATACGCTAGTTTTAAAATGACTACCGGCGAATACTCCGCCGGTTTATGCCAAATTTTAATACCGTTAAATTAACTTATCTCTGGAAGTGTACGGTCTTTCTCATAGAGAAATTGCTCCCAGCTAACTTCTTCATCAACAAGGTCATCGTTTGTTGTAACTTGATAACCTTCTTCACTGGCCTCAATACTCACATCGGCCGGTCCGGCGGAAATAATAACAGGGCGATTTTCGATTGCCGTCAACTCATAATGATCTTCGCCGTGGTGAATAAGATATGGCATTTTTTCGGTTGGCGCGTGCAAAATTGAAATTATTTTGCCGTCCATGTTGCGGTAAGCTTTGTACAGTTTTTCAATGGCGTCTGAATAATTTTCCGCCATAAATTTAGTAGTATGGAGAGTTGTTTCTCCAGACGCTGACAGTACGTGGTAAGTGATGGCTGTCTCGGCCAGCTCTTTCATGGATGACAATTTTTGTTCAACCTTTAAAAGCGATTCAACTTCATCCCATTCCCAGTGCTCACGATCAGGAGTGGTAAAAATCTCATCGACCTTAACCCCGAGAGATTTTGCCAAAAAATGCGCAATATTAATCAGTCTCCCTTGTTCTTCATCGCCCATTGATTCTACAGAGTCAACGTAATCCCCATTCATATAAACGGCCATGCCGGACCAATTTTTTAGTCGAACTAGGGCAACTTGTTGCCTGTTATCATGTTCGAATTTGAAAAAACGTTTGCGGGCTCTCTCATAGGCTAGCCTATTCATGTTCACAGCAAAAGCCTCGGACAAGTTTTCTTTTTCGATGTACTGCTCAAATAACGAAACCTTATCGGCGACACCTAAGCTTTCGTAATCGGGTGACTTTTCAAATGATGCCAGGTAATGCGAGCGATGATGCCATATAAAGCTAGTCAATACAGACAATTCTTCTTCCAAGTTCCAGCGAGTTGCTTCATTAATTTCAAGAAGTACTTTATGAGGATTTTGATTGACGAATAGTTTCATGAGTTGCCCTATGTAATTATTTAATAATTACATGATACCATATTGTTTTTAACAATTAGCACACTAGGAAAAACATGACTTATGCAGGTTATTTGGTACTTCACCATCACAAAGAAGGCGTCTCCACTTATGTAGCTGTCACCGAAAAAAACATAGAGCTTGATTTGGAGGATTTTATCCAAAAAAATCATATCGATTTTGAAGAAGACAAAGAGGAATCTATTAGCATAGAGCCTATTTTTTTGCCTGAAGGGTTCGAAATACACAAAACTAACCCTGTATCGGCTGAGCTTGTCGATAAACTTGTTGCTCTTATTGATTCTTCCAGTGAAGATGTGGTTTCTGAACTAGATGATCAGGTAACATCTCTTTATGAAGGCAAAGCTTCTGATCTGAACAATGCCGGCGTACACAGTCAAGTTGAATGTTTAATTAAGGAATTAGGCGAGAAAAATGTTCGTCAATTGCTGGCGTCATTCAGTAGCTCGGCATGCCCAAAGCAATAGTTGGGCAAAAGAATCTCTATCCTGTTGACAGTATCACGAAGTTTTTTTAATATGGCAATTGATCACCCTGTGAGGTCTTTCTTCATAGCGCCCCTTGGCTCTGGTCTTGGGGCATTACCTTTGCTTCTTAATCTATTCTAAATTCATGGATAGCGTCAAAATTGATCTGGAACTACCCGAAGACCAAGCTCTCGCATTAGCGCAATTTGTTAAGCGTGTCGGTTGGGCTGAATTCCGGCAGAATGCGGTTGATGACAAAGAAGCCTATCTTATCAGTGATGCTGTAGCAAAGCTTCAGAGAGCGATTGCCGATGCCGGCTACGCCCCCAGATAACGTTTTTCCCGTCTCCTTCTCTTCGCACTACCTGATAGTTAGACCCGCATCGAATCAAAATAAAATGTGGTTACATAATTCTATTAAATAATTTTATTTATTAACTACTGGAAAAATAATGTTATGATGTTTTAAATATTATTTAAAAATTGTTGGCCCCATGAAAAAACGCGCTGTTATTTTTGTGGACGGTTTTAACTTGCATCACGCCATTTCCGATCTTGGCAAAGAGCATTATAAATGGCTTGACCTAACAAAACTGTCAGAAGAATTTTTGCCTCGATCCCATTTTTCGATTGCCAAAGTTTTTTATTTCTCAGCCTATGCCGCCTGGATACCGTCCGAGCATAAGCGGCATAAACGTTATATAGAAGCACTGAAAGCAACTGGTGTTACACCAATTCTCGGCCACTTTAAAAAGAAAGAAAATTCATGCAAATGTTGCGACCATACATGGACGCGTCATGAAGAAAAAGAGACAGACGTTAATATCGCGCTTCATATTCTCAATGAAGGCTACCAAGACAGTTATGATACTGCGATGATTATATCGGCCGATTCAGATTTGGCGCCGGCGATAACAATGACCAAGCAAGCCTTTCCGGATAAAAAATTCAAGGTAATCACCCCGCCCGGGAAAAATCACTGCTTTAATTTGGAAGCCGCGACCGGCGTGCCTCCTAAAAGAATCCGCGAGTGCCACCTGGCTAGATCATTATTACCTGAGCAGCTGATTTCAGCGCAGGGAAACCTTATCATACGGCCTGAACGATATGAGCCGCCAGAAATAGAAGATGGTGCCTCACCTTCATCAAAATCGAGCGAGAAACCCGGTTCTTTAGGGCCGGGAGGGATAGCGCAAGATTGAATTGTCTCACCAAAAAACATAATGATGTTGTAGGGGGTTGCTATTAACAGTTTTATTATTTTCTATTAAACTCATAATATGACAGTGAAACGCGCGTATAAATATCGATTTTACCCTGATGCTGAACAAGAAGTTTTGTTGACTAAAACGTTTGGTTGCGTGCGCTTTGTCTATAATGCCATCCTTCGGTACCGAATGGATGTTTACCAGCAAGACCAGGTTAAAATCAATTATTCTGGCGCCAGTGCAAAATTAACCGAACTGAAAGTGACGCCGGACCTGTCGTTTCTCAAAGAAGTCTCCAGCGTACCGTTGCAACAATGTCTTCGACATCAGCAAAGGGCGTTTACGAATTTTTTCGAAGGCCGAGCAAAATACCCGGTGTTTAAATCGAGAAAACACAAGCAATCTGCAGAATTTACTTATCGAGCATTTACTTACAAGAACGGCCAGCTGACTTTGGCCAAATGCAAGAGCCCGTTGGACATCCGCTGGAGTCGGAAGCTGCCTTGCGCGCCATCAACCATTACCGTGTCCAAGGATCGGGCTGGCCGCTATTTCGTTTCCTGCCTGTGAATTCGAACCGTTGTTACTGCCGGTAACCGATAAGAAAGTTGGCATCGATGTCGGCATTAAAGACCTGTTTGTGTCCTCGGACGAATTTCGATCCGGGAATCCTCGCCATACCGCGAAATACGAAGTGAAACTGGCAATCCTTCAGCGTCGCTTAGCGAAAAAGACGTTAGGCGGCCGAAACCGGGCAAAAGCAAAGCGCAAGGTCGCCCGCCTTCATGCAAAGATCGCCGATTGTAGACAGGATCATTTGCACAAGCTGTCACGCAAACTCATTAACGAGAACCAAGTGGTTTGCGCGGAAAACCTTGCAGTAAAAAACCTGATCAAACATCCCACGCTCGCCAAATCGATTGCCGACGCCAGCTGGGGCGAACTGACGCGCCAGATCGAATATAAAGCGAATTGGGCTGGCAGAGTCTATGTTGAAATTGATCGGTTTTTTCCGTCCACCAAACGCTGTCATTGCTGCGGTTTAGTTACCCAATCCATGCCGCTGAACGTCCGGTCCTGGGAGTGCCCGCAATGCGGGACGAATCACGATCGCGACCTGAATGCAGCGAAAAACGTTTTAGCCGCCGGGCTGGCGGTGTTAGCCTTTGGAGAGAATGTAAGTGATGGCGATATTCCGATATCACCATCCGATTCTCGATGAATTAGGAATCCCCTTCCTTTAGGTGGGGGAGGAAGTCAATTTAACCTTGCTGGAACGACAGCAAAATAATTGTGATTACCGGCGCCGAATAACCGATTGTCAAACCAACAAGTTCTATCGCGTTTTCCTTTATCTAGTTTTTTTCTGTCAGACCAATCTCAGCCCCGAATCAGTATCTTCCTGCTCATAATTGTCTGAAGCGTTAACGTTCTGCTTATCCTCCCTATTCAGCTGTTCATCTGCCATCTTGATAGTTTCTTGAAACGCCTTTTCTATTTCAAAAGCAGTTGGAAATTCACCTTCCCGATAACGACCGGTTAACCCGAAGCCTTTTCCATCTATTCGGCTCGCAAAGGCTTCGCATGTAGCCCAAACAGTTTTTTCCCTAAGAAAATCTACTCTAGGCATAATCATATGCCTTAAGGCATACCAACTTTCTTCGGTCGGATGCTCCTTAAAATTTAAATATCCCTGCCATAAATCCGGTCGGTCGAAACGCTGCACATATTGATAAATCTTTGAGTTTGGAAGTTTCGGCAAATCTTCAAATGTAAGTACAGGTACATGGACCAATCTGCCGTCAATAATGGCATCACCATCAATATCCATGTCCAGCTCATCAATAGCATCCTGCAGCCCGGTAATCGATTTGAATAATAATCGGTGATCCAATAGCCACTGAACCTGCTCGCGATAACGATAATATTGTTCATCATATTCCTCGCTGAGGAAAAACAGCTGGCCACAGTTTTCTGCATGCACTGGAACAAGCCGATTCCAGTCCTCGACTGTATCCAGCTGACTGGCCAAATACTGTTGCCGCGGATCTCCCCTAACAAACTCAATTTGCTGCTGTATTAGTTCTGCAGTGTAAATTATGGGAAGCTCGAATTGATGGAGCCACAATTCGTTAATTTGTTCGGAGCAACCATCCTTGGCGATAATATTGACATATTTGCTCATGCGAATTCTTTATATAAGTCGTGAGAAATTTAAAATATATTGTATCATATGCATAATATACAAAATTTAGACTAACCCAATTTAAGAGCCAAAGAGAACAAAATGTCATTTTTTAATCTACAGCAAATCGATCAGGATGGAATAAAGAATCACCACCCTTTTGGTAAAGACCTGCAAGCATTTTGCGCCCAAGATAAAAACATCGAGCTGTTTCCTTCTCACGGTTTCATGGATGGAGGTTGTTATGCGTTGGCGATAGCGTTAAAACAATACCTTTCCGGAGTCCGAACAGCTTTTTATAGCCTGAGCCGGCCGGGCATTATTGATCATATTGTTCTGCAAGTAAAAACGCCTAGCGGTGAATTCTATTTGGATGCTGATGGGATCGCGACAAAAGATGACCTATTGACCAAAGCGGAACGAATGGAGAACTTTTGTCAGCCCGAGCTTAACCCTTTTGATCCGGCCAGCTACGATGAGGAAGATCTTGGAATTACCGGTTATTACATCGATGGTATCCCGTTCGAGCTTACGGCACGCTTGAGATCGGCATTAGGTGAATTTGATCCTGACATGCTGGATGTGCAATGGATTGATGCAGAAGACGACCTTGAAGATCAAGGAGCTACGCCAGGTTGACACTGAAACAAGGTCATTGTTAATCGGATTAGAATAATGTACACTTTTCAAAGTTAATCTTGATCAGGCCTTTTTTTAATGCGCCCC
This sequence comes from Methylomarinum sp. Ch1-1, assembly GCF_030717995.2. Classification (NCBI taxonomy): domain Bacteria; kingdom Pseudomonadati; phylum Pseudomonadota; class Gammaproteobacteria; order Methylococcales; family Methylococcaceae; genus Methylomarinum; species Methylomarinum roseum. The sequence continues at coordinate 115,165 of NZ_CP157744.1, forward strand.
AATTATTAGCTCTTGTAGACTGCAATAGCTTCTATGCCAATGTAACGACATATCTGCCACGCTCTTCAGTAAAACCCACAAAAATACTGTCAACGGAAAGATATTTACCCCATGCCGAGCCCCTGTTCTGGCTCCAACTCTTCGCCTGGCGCTGTCAAATAAAGAACCCAGTCGTCATCTTCGCCTATTTCGCACTCTATCTGTCCGCCTTGATATTTTTTAGGAATAATCTCAGGTAGAGCCTCTATAAGTTTTTTTGATTGTCGGACATCCCATTTTTTGATTTCGTCAAGCGCCTTTTCCATAAATTCATCAGAAACCGCTTCATCAAAATCGAGCGAGAAACCCGGTTCTTTAGGGCCGGGAGGGATAGCGCAAGATTGAATTGTCTCACCAAAAAACATAATGATGTTGTAGGGGGTTGCTATTAACAGTTTTATACGAGCCTCGCAGTGCTTTCTAAGTTGCAACGATGTTAACAATATATTTCCTCTTTTTCAATATAGGTAACCTTATTTTTTATTAACTAAAGTAATGATTTAGGATATCCTAACTGTATCGCATAACACATTGTTTTTACGTATTTAAATGTCTTTTTTTAACAGCAGGAGTCTCAATGTCTTTAGATGACAGTCGACCAACAAAATTAATTTATTCCTTTTTAGGGATTTCAGTCATTGGCCTTGGAGGATTGATTTCGGTAACCTCTGATGAGCTATCCGCGATTATAGAAGGCCTGATTTTTATCGGATTCGGTGGAGCTATTATATATTCCGGGATTAAAGAAAAATCCTTTACAGCCAACAACGCATAGCCTTTTCTTTACAAAAGTCTGCCAGGTTATAATGCCGGCAGTTTTCTTCAAATTTAAGCAATCATGTTGACTCACAACCAAATCATCACAGACTGGAACAAGCATTTAACACCAGAGTTCCAAAAAGACTATTTTCAAAAACTGAGCACTTTCTTGCTCAATGAGGCCAAACAAGGAAAAACCATTTTTCCGGAAAACAATAAAGTGTTTGCCGCGATGAATGAAACGCCGCTGGAACTGGTGAAAGTGGTAATTTTGGGGCAAGACCCCTACCCTACACCCGGCCACGCACACGGTTTATCTTTTTCTGTCGAGCCGGATGTGACGCCATTGCCAAGATCGCTAACGAATATTTACAAAGAATTGACGGATGATCTCGGCATTATGAATGAAACCGGCAATTTAATGTCTTGGGCGCAACAAGGCGTTTTATTGCTGAACACCACACTTACTGTGGAGTCAGGCGCGGCCGGCAGTCACGCTAAAAAAGGCTGGGAAACTTTTACTGACCGCATCATTGAACTAATCAATCAAGAAAAAGAGCATGTCGTGTTTGTCTTGTGGGGTGGTCACGCCCAGAAAAAAGGCAAAAAAATCGATCGCAATAAGCATTATGTGATCGAGACGGCCCACCCTTCTCCTTTATCGGTTTACCGCGGATTTTGGGGAAGCAAACCATTTTCAAAAATCAATAATTATTTGCAATCCACCGGCCAGACGCCGATCAACTGGAAAATTAAATAGTTAACAATACTAGTTTTTCCGTGAATTAATATAATGTGGTAATATATTTATAAAATCAAGCGTAAAACCCTGTCGCTTTAGGACGGGGATGTAAGCGATTTTGTAGAATGAGTATATTAACAAAGAAATCATGAAACAAACGGTTCGCAAAGCCTATCAATTCCGCCTAACGCTCAAGCCTGAGCAAATCTCGCAATTGGTTGCGTACACAGGCAGTTTACGTTTTGTCTGGAACAAGGCGTTGGCGATGAACCTGCATCGGCTGGAGGCGAAACAACCGGTGCTTTGGTACCAGGAACTGAATTTTTTCGCCAACCTGTGGAAGCAGTCGGCTGAGTATGGATTTTTGAAAGCGTTACCATCCCAATCATTGCAGCAACGACTAAAAGATCTGGACCGGGCGATTAAGGATGCGTTCGATAAAACCCAGTCGGGTAAACGGATCCCGGTCTTCAAGAAAAAAGGCCGGAACGTGGATTCGATTCGCTTTCCTCAAGGGTTCAAAATCGATCCCGGCAGCAACCGGCTGTCTTTACCGAAACTGGGCTGGATCCATTATCGCAACAGCCGCAAGATCGATGGCTTGGCGAAAAACATCACGGTTTCCCGAGTCGGCCGGCACTGGTATGCCTCTATTCAGGTCGAAAAAACGATTGAAATAACACCTCACCCCGCCGCCTCGATCATTGGCGTCGACCTGGGGGTTAAACGATTAATCACACTGTCCAACGGCCGGTTTTACCCGGGGCAAGCCACCGGAAAGCGCCTCGCCGGGAAACTGGCGAAACTGCAACGACAGCTAAAACATAAAACCAAATTTTCCAACAATTGGCGTAAACTCCAAGCGAAAATCGCCCGACTGCATGAGCATATCGCCCATGCCCGGAAGGACACCCTGCATAAAGTCTCGACCGAACTGAGCAAAAACCACGCAGTAATCGTCGTCGAAGACTTAAAGATTAAAAACCTGTCCAAATCTGCCAAAGGGACGCGGGAGAAACCCGGGCGCCAAGTGAAAGCGAAATCAGGCCTAAACAAAGCGATTCTCGAGCAAGGCTGGGGCACCCTGGTCAATTTCCTGGACTACAAACAGGCTTGGCGAGGCGGTCAGGTGATTAAGGTCGACCCGCGGCACACCAGCCAGCAATGTCCGCGCTGTGGTCATGCCGCCCGGGAAAACCGTCGAACCCAGGCTGATTTCCAATGCGCCAGCTGCGGTTACCGGAATAACGCCGATGTCGTCGGCGCAAAAAACGTATTAACCCGAGGACACAGGGTATTAGCCGGCTTAGCGCCCGCCATACCCGTCGGGGGCTAGTCTGTGAAGTGAACGGTGCAGTCAAGGCCATCAGCAGCAGAAACCTGCCGAACGCGGTGACGCAAGTAGGCTCCTGAGTGTCACTGAACACACGGGAATCCTCGTCTCTTTAGGGCGGGGAGGATGTCAATAAATCAAATCATTCTACAGGTAATCTTTATATGTTTCATCATCAAGTTAGGACCCCGGAACATGCGTTGCTTTATTTGGTTGACTGCACTCTGGCCACAGTTTCTTCAATGGCTATGCTTAAGAGCCGGAAGAAAAATGAATTCAATCGTCAAATAGGAATAGCTCAAAAAGGAATTAACTGGATTCAAGATATGAAGATAGATCCGTTTCAGACTCGCGCTGAGGACGTTATTAATCAGTTTGACAGTTCGGTCGAAAAGTGGTCTGCACAATACCTACCAAAAAACTAATATATCCGGAGTAAGTATCATTTAATCCATAAAAAATAAAGTCATTTACTGCCTATTACGATCGTTTAAATTTTTCAAGGTTCTCCATGCGCGACTACGGCTATTACATCAACTTAGATGAACGCGGCGAATTCTTTGCCGATGTTCGGGATGCAAATGAACAAACCATTTTTGAAATACATGGTTTTGATGTCTTCGAGGATGGATTTATGAAGGACAAAAATGATATTGCAGGCCTGCAAAAAATGCTCATTGATCAACAAGTGATTAAGCCAAGCGATGAAATCCTGCCCATGGTCGAGTTTGAAGAGCGATTAACAAGCTGCCCTATTCCTTAAGCGTTTTTCTTATTTTCACCCTTGGACGAATCCCAGCTATCACAATGAGTCTGCACAGTTACGACGACACCGTAGTGATTCCTGCTTTAAAAAGACAGGTTTCAGTTTGCCATAATCAGAGCGAAGTAGCGCCCGACACTTTTTTCTTTGCAGAAAACATCGACCTCGATCTATACGAGCATATTATTGTCTGTATGTCCGGCGGAAAAGATTCAATCGCCAGTTTACTTCATATCCAGGAAATGGGTGTCGATATGAGCAAAGTGGAGCTTTGGCATCACGATGTCGATGGCCGGGAAGGCAGTCAACTCATGGACTGGATTTTTATGGCTGACTATAACCGTAAGCTGTCTGATGCTTTTAATGTTCCCCTTTATTTCAGCTGGCTTGATGGCGGATTTGAAGGCGAAATGCTCAAGGAAAAAAGTTATAGTCGCCCCCACCAAATTGAGACGCCGGAAGGACAGATAACCCTGGCGCGCAATACGAAACGCGGCAAGCCGGGCACCCGGTTAATGTTTCCTCAACAGGGCGCCAGCTTAGCTTCGCGTTGGTGCAGTTCCGCCCTGAAAATCGATGTAGGCCGCAGGTCTTTAAACAATCAACATCGATTTGAAGGCAAAAAGGTATTGTTTATCACCGGCGAACGCCGAGAAGAAAGCGCTAATAGAGCAAAGTATAATCAACTAGAGCGCCATGCCTGCGATCGTCGCCGCGGCCGCAAAGGCCGTCATGTTGATGCCTGGCGCCCAGTGCTGAATTGGAGTGAAGAGCAAATTTGGGATATTTTGCGTCGGCACCGGGTTGTTGCGCCTATCCCATACAGACTGGGTTGGGCGCGTTCTTCCTGTATGACTTGTATTTTTAATGGAGCAAGAATATGGGCCACTATAGTCAAATATTTTCCAGAAAGAGCGCGAAAAATTGCTGAATATGAAGAGTTGTTCGGCAAAACAATTAGCCGCAATAAAGTCAACGTTCTTGAATTGGCCTCAAAAGCTCATCCTTTTGAGATTGAGGATTTAGTAGCGCTCGAACAATCTCTATCGGACACTTACTCTCTACCCATTTTTCTTAAGTCAGGCGAGCGATGGATAATGCCGCCGGGCGCTTTTAGTAAAGAAGGTTGCGGATCCTTATAAGTCAACACAGCAAATTATATAATAATATGATACCATATTTATTATTTGTATTTTTCCATTACTTCTATAATAAAAAAGCCCATGAATCTATTGATTGTTGAGTCTCCAACCAAAGCCAAGCACATCAGTCACCTTTTAGGAAATGACTGGGTGGTGAGGGCAAGCATGGGGCATATTCGCGACCTACCGGTTAATGGTGAAGCAGCCTATGTCCGCCCACCTCAATTTAAGATGAACTATGTGGTCATGAACGGAAAAGAAGATACGGTGAAAGCCTTAAAATCTTATGCCAAAAAAGCAGACGCCGTTTATCTCGCCACCGACCCGGATAGGGAAGGAGAATCAATCGCATGGCATCTGTGCCGAGTATTAGGGATCAAGGTTTCTGATTCTCAACGTGTTACTTATCAAGAGGTCACTGAAGCAGCAATTCGCAAAGCCATAGCTTCGCCTACCCAAGTTAATATGCACTTGGTTGCCGCCCAGGAAAGTCGACGCGGCCTTGATCGTATGGTGGGCTGGGAAGTTTCGGGACCTCTATCCCGGTCACTTGACACCAAGGCATCTGCCGGCCGCGTCCAGTCCCCGGCTTTACGATTAATTGTCGAACGCGAACGAAAGATAAGAAATTTTAAGCCGACCGATTACTATCAAGTGTTGGCCCATATGCCTGATGACTGGCGCGCCACCTGGCAAGACGGCACGAAAGAAGGCGAATATTTTCAAGATAAAGCCTTTGCCGACGCTCTGGCAGCCGCCCTACCCGGGATGACACTTAATGTCGTTAACGCGGGTTCAAAACCGGTTAAGCGGTCACCTCCTCCCCCGTTTACAACATCTGCATTACAACAAGACGGAAGCCGTGCCCTCAAGATTGGTACGGAAGATGTTATGCGAGCCGCCCAAGCCCTTTTTGAGGCTGGCGCCATTACTTACCATCGAACAGACTCCCCAAATCTTTCCGAAGAAGGTGAAAGCTCGTTAAGAGCGGAAGCCGAACAACAGGGATATCCATTATCTGAGAAACCTCGACGCTGGAAAGCAAAAGGAGATGCACAAGAGGCTCATGAAGCCATCAGGCCAACCGACCCGTCTATGGTCCAGGCCGGTAATAATGACATTCAACGGGCCTTATACTCATTAATCCGGAATCGTGCTATAGCCAGCCAATTGGCCGACGCGATATATCAGCAAACTAGTGCAACCTTGGACGGCGGTGAATTCCAAGGTCGTCAAGCAATATTTAAAGCTTCTGGCCGAACATTGGTGTCTCCAGGCTGGCTTACCCTTTACCAAGAAAGCAAAGATGAACATGATGAAACGGAGTCGAGTAACCCGGTACCACTTCTTGAAAAGGGTGCTTCAGTAAGCGCTGATCGTGGTGAATCCCGTGCACTTCAAACTAAACCCCCCGGCCGCTATACCGAAGCAACGTTAGTCGCCGACTTAGAACGCCACGGCGTCGGTCGACCATCAACCTACGCATCGATCATTAAAGTTCTGTTTTTTCGCAAATACATTGAAAAGAAAAAGCAAAACTTATTACCCACATCCCTGGGGGAGCGCGTAATCGACGCGCTTGATCCATTTGCCTTTTCAGGCCTTGAATACACGAGAGGTATCGAGGAAACCTTGGATCAAATTGCACAAGGCAAAATGCAATCTCGGGTCCTGCTGGATCGAGCGTATGCCGACCTTAAAGAGACACTTAAAACAATGCCTGGCGGACAGGAAGCCCCCAGGACACCCTGCCCTGTTTCTGAATGCGACGGACATGTGCGGCGCTTAGAAAGCAGAAAGAAAAAAGGAGTCTTTTTCTGGGCCTGCTCAAACCGGGATCACGCCTTGTTATCCGATAATAATGGAAAACCAGGCGAGCCCTTCGGAAATTGATTGCTCGTTAGGTTAAGGGCATACCGTGAATAAAATCGTGTTACATAATTTCGCGATCGAAGTGCGCGAAGAAAGCGGCAGATTGATCGCCATTATGCCTTCACTAAATCAGGCCAGACGCGTAGCCAATTACGCGTCGTCACCACATGGAGGATATAACAACGTATTTATGCGTCCATCTTGCCGAAATGCAACGCATCAGCGTTTTGAGGAGTGGATGTAAAAAATTATTTGAAAACTGGCTTTAATTTATTTCGATTAGCGATTCTTTGAATCAACAGAACCTAATAGCATTTTTCTCCCTGTCATATTTTGACCGTATATAATCCGACGCATCATAAAGACCTAGACGGTTAGCAATCGCACGAATAACAAGGGCCTCATTTCCAACCAACCTTTCGAAGTCCATCTTTGGTATCTGATTGATTGAGTCTGCGAGCGGGCTATTATCATCACAATCTTGAAAATCTATCCTCTCGAATATCGAGCTAAGCGTAGCTTCATCGAACCCCAGGCGCTCAAGTACCTTTTTCAAATCAAAAAGCTGATCCATGAGACTGTCTTGTCTTTGCCGCATTAATGGCAAAAATGCTAAAAAATTTTCTGACATATCTGGTTTATCCTAATTGCTGCTTTAACTGGTATTGCTCGTGTTAAGCGGTTCCCTGATCAATCAATTGTTTGATTTTGCTTCGTTCTAAGCCTTTCACCAATCCTAATTTTATAGCGGTTGCGTCATTGGTTGGGTGTGTTATGCCTATTGAATCAGCGTGAAAAAATGCCAAATTGTCTGCTTCTTCAGCTCGAATGTTTTGATGCTTATTCAGCCAGGCAGTCCAAATGCTCTGATAAGCGCAAGGCATTCTTTGAAGGAGAATCTTAATGAGATATAGAGCCCTAACCAGATAGGGTTTTTCGAAGCGATCAAGCTCCTCGACAAAATTCTCATAATAGTTCTCTGGCGGGGTGTGCAACAGAAAATGAATGCAATACCCTAGATCAGGGTACATATCCCTTGATCGAGCAAAGCATTCGTTATGACATACTTTGTAGAATTTATCTTGGAATTGAGTCATTGCCTTCGTCAAGATCTTCTTGGATTTCTCCAACACGCTTTACAGCATCCTGGATATTCATTAAAACCATATTGGTTGCCCCTATATAGCCAGTTAATGCGTGTTCTGCCCTTTGCTTCAATTCTTCCGCGGTAAATAGTTTCTCCTTGGCCAGAGCTTCAATGTCCGCTTTATCATTGTCTGAGTAGCGAGATAATTTACTAACAGCTAAGTCAACGGGGCTTAAAACATAAATTTTAAGCTTTTTGTTTTCGCCTGGGGAGTACACATAAACAGCGTCTTGAATGTAGTCCTCATGGATCAAGCCAAGAACTGGCGTATAATTTACATCGAAAACCAGTTCTTTTTCTTGTTGATCCTGCTCATCCTGGTAGATAACAACCAAGTCTTGCGGCAAAATGATTCGGTGGGTAAATTCAGCGTCAAGATCATGCGAAGTCCTAGCGCCGGTGTAAAAATGTACGGCGGCACCGCCTGCGACAATCGCATGAACAGATTTGTTAAATTCATCAGGAATCATTTCTGATATCCGGGTGAATATTTCTTGAATTGCCTTGGCAAAACTGGTTTCTGTATGTAATTTCATGAAAACAAATTCAACTAAAATCCATCAAATATTTTAAAAGAATCATAATCTAGTTGTACAAACATATAGCTGTATCGGTTTCTAGATTATCATCGCGCCAATCAATGATTTCCAGTATCGCATCATCAATCACAATTGATCATAATGAATTTCCTTCAAGAATGACACGCCAAACAATCTTCGCTTTGAACTCGTTCTTCTAAAGATTTTTTTGCGACACTCAAACATTCATTGAGATCACGGCTCACAATGGCTACACATTCATCGAAATCGATTTTTTTATAAAAATCCAGTCGATCGCGGAATTCGGCCGGCTCTTTATCAATATAGCTTTCCATTTTGCAGATCAAACCTTCAGTCACGATCGGAGATACATCTTCAATCCAGGACTCAGCATCATGATCAACAGGATTGTTTGCTTTAGTAAAATGACTCTGTATCAGGTCAACGAAGCAGCAGCTAAAAACTTCCATTTCCGCTTGTTCGATATCCTCGAGGCCACTCAGAAACTCATTTTGATTGATTAAATGGCCGACCCTGTTTTGAATGAGGTGTGATTCCCATCGAGAAAAGGCGGAAAAAACCTCGATGATTTTTTCAGGATCAGCATCTTTTAACTTAAACCCTTCACGCATTTCTGAAAATACATTTAATGCTTGATTGTAGTTCATTAGATTCTCCAATTTTTCGAAATTTTAGGCTAGCTTACAAAGAGAACCGTCCTCGTAAACAATGACGCCTACGCTATTCATTGCAGTTATAGAATGAGCGCCATGCTCTTCAAGACCGGTAATGTGCCTCAATAAGCTTTGAGTATTGCCATGAATGACTTCAGACTGCTGAAGCCTATCGGTGCCAACATATAAAACCTCATAGCTTTCAGGGTTGCCGATTGAGTTAAGCCCCCTATTGGCCAGCATGTCTGCCCGTTCATTACCGGGATGACCAGAATGGCCTTTGACCCAGCGCCAGTCGGCCTTATGAGGCTGCAGCAACTCGTTAAGCTTTCGCCAAAGATCCGCGTTTTTAACAGGCTTATTGGAAGCGGTTCGCCAACCATTACGCTTCCAGCAAGGCATCCATTCAGTAATGCCCTGGAGCACATACTTGGAATCAGTATAGATCTGAATCGTACAGGGTCTTTTTAATGCCTCAAGGCCTTTGATGACAGCAGTAATCTCCATACGATTATTGGTTGTTCCGTCTTCTCCGCCACAAATATCTTTGACAAAATCACGGCAATGAATCGATGCTCCCCAACCACCTGGGCCAGGGTTGCCTTTGCATGCGCCGTCTGTGTAAATAGTTAAAGTATGCATGATGGGTGCCTATAATTAGTTTATATAGTTTACAACATTTATGAAGAAGTTAGCAGTAGGTTAGCCTCTTTTTCGAAATAAACTTCTGCATCCGACTGACGTAACGTCCTTAATAATATTTAACTTAAATATGATACCAAATAATGATAGAATATAATTTTAATAATATTTAAGTGTGATTTCTATGGAACTACAGCTAGGCATTGATGATTATGCTTTTCGCCAGAAAGGGGTTTCTGAACCCATCGTTTGGAATAGTGCTGAGGTGGTCAACGGTCACATTCTATTAGTGGGCAAATCCGGTACCGGTAAAACATATACTTTGCGTAAGCTGATACACAGCGGATTAAAAACCGGAGGGGGAAGAGTCAGATTCCATATTATGGATGTGCATGGTGATATTGAAGTGGCCGGCGCCTCTTCGGTAATTTTTTCTGAAGGGACCGACTATGGATTAAATCCATTAAAGATCAATCCAGATCGTAACTTTGGAGGGATTCGAAAGCGCGTACAAAGCTTTTTGTCCACACTGAATCGAACGCAATCCAGGGCGCTTGGGCCAAAGCAAGAAGCGGTGTTACGCAACATTATTCTTGATTTGTATGCGGCCAATGGTTTTTATCCAGACAAGCCAGAAAGTTGGCACCTTGACGACGGAATAAATCGCCGATACCCCAAAAAATTCCCTAACATTGAAGATGCTTATCGATTTTCGTATGCCAAATTAAAGCAAATGTATATTGGTGCCGACACAAAAACGGTAAAGCATTTGGAGGACGTCAACCGAAAGACCTCATTGCTACAACGAAAACTGAAAAAATCCCACAACAGTCTTGATGCTGACGCGGATAAATTGGAACAGGAAATCAAAAACGCCTCTGAAGCAGCAATCGAATCCTTTGGTGATTACATAACTCATATCCAAACCGGTCAAGAGTTAGACAGCCTGATCAAATACGATTCCCTTGACGTCTTAAAATCGACTGTTGATCGACTAGAAAATATGAAGGCGACCGGTATCTTCAAAAACCGGCTTCCTCCTTTTGAGAATCACAATCCTATTTGGCGCTACGACTTATGCGCACTAAGCGAAGAAGAAAAGAGAATGTTTGTTGAATTCTCCTTACAAGAGCTATTTGCCCAGGCAATTCAACGAGGACCCGTTGACGATATTCACGATGTCATCATCCTCGATGAGGCTCATCTGTTTTTTAAGGATGATGAGAACAACATCCTGAACACCCTAGCCAAAGAAGCGAGAAAGTTTGGAGTTGCTTTGGTCTGCGCCTCTCAGTCCCCGACCCACTTTTCCGATGACTTTATCGCAAACGTAGCGACTAAAATCATCCTGGGGATTGATCAGATGTTTTGGGACAGCTCGGCCAGGAAGATGCGTATCGATGTCAAGATGCTTAATTACATCGTGCCCCAAAAAACTATTGCAGCTCAAATTAACAACAAGAGCAGTAATAAAGTGGCTTTCAAGCAAATTTATGTAGCTGAATAGGAGGTCTTGTGCATTTTAAATTTGGTGACACTATCGAATACATGGGCATGTTTGCCACAGCTTTGCCTGAGGATGGCGGCCGCCCGCAAAAATGAAAAAAGTTTGTAAAAAAACGACAATTTTAAATGTGAAGGCCATAGTCATTGGAGGTCAGTGCGCCCCAACCCGGGGTCCGTCAACAGCCAGCACAATAACCTCGCAATATCACCGGCCGGCCGCAAACCCCAGTCTGTTTTTCCAGCAGCTTGATCTGATTTCGACCCGCCAAAACACTCACTAACCAAGAAGACCGGCATTCACCGGTCTTCTTGGTTAATTACCGACCTAAAGATTGTTTGTTTCGACAACAAGAGAGGTCATGGCCTCAGCGCCTCACTTTCTTCATCGAGGTCGCCCATAACAACATCGGCAAAATTCACATGCGCCACATCCAGTGGATTCTCCGCTTCTTTCCCAAGAGGATAAATACCGACTGTTACAGATTCATCAGTTGGCCGAACATATAACGAAACATTGTTAACCGAAATCCAGGCGGATTCCGCAGCCGGACTGAAGATATAATCATTACCGTCCGGATCGTCCAACTCTTTGAGTAAAGCCGACCCTCCTTCGGCTTCCGCTCGCAATTGAGCAAAAATATCGTCAGTTCCTTTGCTTAACACCTTGTCTTTGGTTATTAGTAAAGCAAAGCCACCAACCTCACCGATTTCGAGATCGTCATGCGTAAAGGCGCCCGCAATTTCAATCGCGTCCAGATTTTGGCTTCGGCGAATTATGTTTTGGAAAATCGTCTGATAATTTTGGCTGGCCAGCTTCCCTTCAGAATCGAAGTAAATGCTATTTTCAGAACGCAAAGAACCTTTTTTGACATCAATCGGCTCAAGCGAGTAATCCGAAACCTCTTCGCAAAGATAATCTGTCGCATAGAAGAACAATAGGCCATCATCTTCCAATTTATAGTCAAACCCATGATCTACAAGCATAAGCATTTCCAGATCGCTGACAGCTTGTCTTGGGATCAGTGTATTGACGGTAACATCAGTATGGTTTTCAGGCATAATTATTTCCAATTTTATAAGTTGTTAGTTGCTCATGATATTTTTTTTACAAATGATACAACATCATTTAATGAATAAAAATCAACTAACCTCATCCTTAATTAAAAGTTGCAATTTGACATCCTTCTAGCCACAATTAGACCCGATTATCACTAACCTTAATACGTATTATGGAACAAGAACAACATACCGCCATTAACTGGCTTGATCGCGATGATATTGTCGACATTCTCGAAAGCCATGGCTTTGCTTGCTACGACAAAGAATCAACTGACGAGTTGAGAGAAGCATTGCGAGCCAATATTGAGGATGGCACGATCGATGCCGCATGCCTAGAAAACAGCAACGGCATGCGGAAATAATTATTTATATACAATATAATACCCAATATTTATTGATAGAAAAAAAGTTCTCTTTTATAATGAACGCATATCCTATTTGCAAAATTAAGCGACTATGCGTTCACTCAACCCACAGCAAAAAGCCGCGGTTAATGCGACTAATACCCCTTTACTAGTCCTCGCCGGTGCAGGTAGTGGCAAAACGAGCGTGATTACCGCGAAAATCGCTCATCTAATTAGACAAGGAATGTCGGCAAGACATATTGCCGCGATAACATTTACCAATAAGGCCGCCCGGGAGATGAAAAGCCGGATTAGTACGGTTGTTGATAGTAAGCAAATTCGTGGATTAACTGTTTCAACATTCCACTCCTTGGGCCTTGAGATACTCAGAAAAGAACATCAAAAACTTGGCTATAAGTCCCGCTTGTCACTGTTTGACGAACAAGATAAAAAGACACTACTCAAGGAATTAATTCGTCATGATTCCACAGGGCTCTTGAATGATGATGATCTTGATCGCTACGTATGGCAAATCAGCCAATGGAAAAATGGCTTTATATTGCCATCATTTGAGCTCTCTCAAGCCACTGACGGAACTGCGCCTGCGGCACAACTTTATCAGCTCTATCAAGATCAGCTAAAAGCTTATAACGCCGTCGATTTCGATGACCTGATTTTATTGCCAGTCCAGTTATTGGAGAAAGATCCCGTAACACTGAATTGGTGGCAACAAAAAATTCGCTACCTGTTAGTGGACGAATACCAGGACACCAATGCCACACAATATCAGTTGGTGAAACTCTTAATCGCAAAATCGCGCCGCTTCACTGCCGTGGGCGACGATGACCAGTCTATTTATGCTTGGCGTGGAGCCAGGCCGGAAAATATTGCCTTGTTGCAACGCGATTTTCCAGACCTTGAAGTGATCAAGCTAGAGCAAAATTATCGCTCTACTCGACGAATTTTACGAGCGGCAAACCATCTGATTGCCAATAATCCACATCCCTTTGAAAAAACTTTGTGGAGCCAAAAGGAGGAAGGTGTTCCATTAAAAATTTTGACGCATAAGAACGAACAAGAAGAGGCTGAAAGAATCGCTTCTGAAATAATCGGGCATAAATTTCGCTCCGGCGGCCGGTATAAGGATTACGCCATTTTGTACCGAGGAAACCATCAATCTCGACTGTTTGAGAAAAGCCTAAGAGAAAATGGCGTTCCTTGTTTTATTAGCGGTGGAACATCATTTTTTTCGCAAACTGAAGTGAAGGATATCTTGTGCTATTTGAGGGTATTGGTTAATCCGGAAGATGACGCGGCCTTTTTACGAGTCATCAACGTACCTCGACGAGAGATAGGCCCATCGACTCTAGAAAAGCTGGGTAATTATGCCACACAGCGAAAAATTAGTTTATTCTCAGCCTGTTTTGAGTACGGCTTAGGACAAGTGCTTCCAAATAAGGCTCGCGGATCATTAGAGCAATTTTGTCACTTCATTAATGATACATCCGATAGAGCAAAACGAGGTGATACATTTGCTGTTTTAAATCAAATGTTGGACGCCATTCAATACAATGACTGGATTAAGGATAGTCATGATAATGATAAAGTGATTGAGCGAAAACTCGGTAATGTCAAAGAACTCATGGATTGGCTAGAAAGACTGGCTCAATCTGAATCAGAGGACAGCTTATCAATTGATGATAGTCCACTCGAGAAAGCAGTTAGCAAAATTCAATTACTGGATATTCTCGAACGTAATCAAGAAGAAGAGCAAGGGGATCGTGTCACGCTAATGACATATCATTCCGCCAAAGGCTTGGAATTTCCTCATGTCTTTATGGTTGGCACCGAGGAAGGGATTTTGCCACACCAAAACAGCATTGATGAGGAAAATATTGAGGAAGAGCGGCGCCTGGCATATGTAGGCATAACCCGGGCTCAAAAAACCTGTACATTAAGCTATTGCGCACACCGGAAGCGCTATGGAGAAATCCAAGAATGCGAACCCAGTCGTTTTTTGAACGAGCTACCCGAGAGTGATATTGAGTGGAATGCCAAACAAAATAAAGACCCTGCGACACAAAAAAAACATGGGCGAGAAACGCTTGCAGGACTTCGAGCCATGCTTGCGTAATCAATTTTAATATTTATCTCGCGCCACTTTGAAATTTGATTATTCTTATCAAAAGACAGGGTTAAACTGATCATGAGCAGCATAATCAAACTAAACAAAAGGGGTTGCTATTAACAGTTTTATTATTTTCTATTAAACTCATAATATGACAGTGAAACGCGCGTATAAATATCGATTTTACCCTGATGCTGAACAAGAAGTTTTGTTGACTAAAACGTTTGGTTGCGTGCGCTTTGTCTATAATGCCATCCTTCGGTACCGAATGGATGTTTACCAGCAAGACCAGGTTAAAATCAATTATTCTGGCGCCAGTGCAAAATTAACCGAACTGAAAGTGACGCCGGACCTGTCGTTTCTCAAAGAAGTCTCCAGCGTACCGTTGCAACAATGTCTTCGACATCAGCAAAGGGCGTTTACGAATTTTTTCGAAGGCCGAGCAAAATACCCGGTGTTTAAATCGAGAAAACACAAGCAATCTGCAGAATTTACTTATCGAGCATTTACTTACAAGAACGGCCAGCTGACTTTGGCCAAATGCAAGAGCCCGTTGGACATCCGCTGGAGTCGGAAGCTGCCTTGCGCGCCATCAACCATTACCGTGTCCAAGGATCGGGCTGGCCGCTATTTCGTTTCCTGCCTGTGTGAATTCGAACCGTTGTTACTGCCGGTAACCGATAAGAAAGTTGGCATCGATGTCGGCATTAAAGACCTGTTTGTGTCCTCGGACGAATTTCGATCCGGGAATCCTCGCCATACCGCGAAATACGAAGTGAAACTGGCAATCCTTCAGCGTCGCTTAGCGAAAAAGACGTTAGGCGGCCGAAACCGGGCAAAAGCAAAGCGCAAGGTCGCCCGCCTTCATGCAAAGATCGCCGATTGTAGACAGGATCATTTGCACAAGCTGTCACGCAAACTCATTAACGAGAACCAAGTGGTTTGCGCGGAAAACCTTGCAGTAAAAAACCTGATCAAACATCCCTCGCTCGCCAAATCGATTGCCGACGCCAGCTGGGGCGAACTGACGCGCCAGATCGAATATAAAGCGAATTGGGCTGGCAGAGTCTATGTTGAAATTGATCGGTTTTTTCCGTCCACCAAACGCTGTCATTGCTGCGGTTTAGTTACCCAATCCATGCCGCTGAACGTCCGGTCCTGGGAGTGCCCGCAATGCGGGACGAATCACGATCGCGACCTGAATGCAGCGAAAAACGTTTTAGCCGCCGGGCTGGCGGTGTTAGCCTTTGGAGAGAATGTAAGTGATGGCGATATTCCGATATCACCATCCGATTCTCGATGAATTAGGAATCCCCTTCCTTTAGGTGGGGGAGGAAGTCAAATTTAAATAAAAAATATTGTATCTTAAAAATACTTTATAAATATTGGGCTGTAAATATGTCTTCACAGAATGAACAGAGCCAAATCAAAATGTTTGGCGAAACGATAGAATCAATGCTTGAAGCAATACCGGATTTTTATAAAAACAAACCGGAAATGTTAATTATGTATGCGATGAGCATCCTTTCAGATGCCCAAGAGCTGGCGGTCCGTGATTCACATGAACTTGCAAGATGCTGCATTAATAAAGCTAAGTACTTCATGTCAGAATCGATGAATCTCATTCAAGAAAGCGAATTACGGCGGCGCCCGCAAAGCAATGATGAGCTCCATTTGGGTATTGCAGATATTGTGGTAACCGGTGAATCAGGTGCTAACCCGGCATCTATATCCTCTGCCCTGCTGGATGATGAGAGTGACCCCTCAAAAATGGCCGGGGTCAATGCGATTGAGACTATGATATTGGGCCACTATTCCGCCGGAGTAAACGTCATGAACACACAGTACCTGGCCGGCCTAAAGTCCGTGCTGGAAAGGATCGATAAGCAAGATCCCGAGGAAAGCGCGTTAGATTCACCAGGTCTATAGGGTGTCGTTATGGGGTTGGGCGCATCTGAACTAACTGGGTTTTCGCGACTAGGGGATTTGTTTGTCGACAACATCCCCCCCTATAAATTTAACATCAATCAATCAGATGCAAGCCCTGCTCGAATTAAGAATTCGAGAGGAGAGTCGGTCGCCTAGATATACAAAAACTAAGACTCATGCTGACGATTGCTTGTGTGGCTATTGTCAAAACAACCAATAACATAATCCAAATTTATGTAGGGTAAGTGCAATTTATTTGAAATAAAAAAAACAAATAAATATATTTGGTAGCATATAGTTTTTAATAAATTATTTTTTATTATTATGATTTCATATGCCAAGCTAAAATCTTCCTTGCACAATTCCACGATTCAGGGAATGCTTCAACTGGTTGATGAAAGCCAATTTGATCAAAGAATCTTGTCACTTTTACAGCAACAGGTAGAAGCGTTGTTTGAAGTGCCTGTAACGATAAAATATAGAAACCAGATACTAGGTGAAACAGCCCAGATCGCCGACACTCCCCTTTTAGGTGTTGATGCCATATCTATTAATCTTCATTTAGAAGATGACTTGGCTATTGAAGCAGGTGTTATGCTCAAAAAACACGCTGCAGGAATATATCGGTCGCTATCAAAAAAACACGAGAACAAGATTAATATAGTCCACTCTCATACAGCCGATAGATTAAGAGATATGCCGGTTGTTGCTATAGAGAAACGCACCCTGATCGATGAAAAAAGCGAGCTAGACCTGTCCTTTTTTATTTTTAAAAATGACCAAGAATCTCAGCGCTATTTCTCAAAAGTGCGTGGAGAGATGATGGCGGAGGCAATGAAAAAATATCAAAAACCGCCAGTAGATCCAGATAAAAGAGTTAATTTACCAAAGGTTGAATTCAAAAAAAGCGACCGCCTTGTTTTTCGATTCTGATAACGCCTTGTCACCGCTTCCGACTGACTTGACGTCGACGACCCAGATTTCGGGATACCGTACCTTCATCCTATTTTTGTTATAGCGTACTTGCGTCGGTTATGTATTTTTTTAACTGTACTTTTTCACTATCACTCAATATTTTTTTAGCTAACAAGTTCTCAATAGTCCGCTTTATTTGCTGGGCCTTTAGTGTTTGAAAAGTTTCGGATATATCAAGTCGAAAACTCTCGATATCGTCGTGGTCTAGACTTTCATGGATTAATCCAGAAAAATAACTTTTCAGTGGGTGACCCCTAAAATACTCCAGTAACGCCCCTTGAGACCTAATGTCGTGCCTATCGATATAATTCAATAGGCCGACTAACACATCCATTCCCTCAATATCTTTGAGCTCTTCAGGTATCGATATAGATGATAATTTTGCCATATTGGGCTGCGAAATAATCAATGCAAAAAGATAACCTAGCGCCTTAGGCCATTGTTCTTGAGGGCGCGAGGTAGACTCTGTTTCCACCTTTGAAACCCTCTGACTTGTGGCCGCAGTTTCCTGAGGGAGTACCCCAGTCAATTTACTTATTTGTTGCTCCAATAACCTTTTAAACACTGATTGAGGTATAGTACCCAACAAAATTTCGGCCTCTTTCGCTAATTTGGCCTTTTCTTCCAGGACTTCAAGATTTTTCCCTTTTGTAAGCTCCTGAATCAGAAAGGCTGAAAGCGATATCGCCTTGTCGATGTCATTTAAAAATCGCTCACCCCCCTCCTTTCTAATCATAGATTCAGGATCTTCATCCGCGGCAAGAAACATAAACCGGACATGACGGCCGTCACGAATAACGGGCAATGTTATTTCAAGCGCTTTCCTCGCTGCTTTTCGCCCTGCTCTATCACCATCAAAACAAAAGATGATTTCATTGGTGTAGCGAAATAGCAGTTTTAAATGATCCGGAGTAACGGCTGTTCCTAATGTTGCAGCACCGTAATGAATTCCATGTTGCGCTAATGCAATGACGTCCGTATATCCTTCAACCACTATCGCGCGAGCGGGTTTATTTTCATGTTGTAACATTTCATACAAGCCGTACAAATTCTTACCTTTTTGAAATGTCTCTGTATCGGGAGAATTAATGTATTTGGGTTTGGAATCATCGAGTACACGCCCGCCGAATCCAATGACTTGTCCCCGGATATTCCTGATAGGAAACATAATTCTGTTACGAAAGCGATCGTAAGGACGGCTTTGCATCTCTTCGTCTTTTCTAAGTGTTAGCCCGACGTCCAATAAATCTTGTTCTGCAAAATGCTTTTTCAGGAAATTCCACGCTTGAGGCGCATATCCCAGCATAAACTCCTTGGCCACAGCTGTTGCCACCCCCCGGGATTTTAGATAATTAATTGCTATCTGATCCCTCCATAGCTGAGATTCAAATAATTTCGCGGATTCAAGCTGTATCTGCAGGAGATGATTATTACGCTGGTAAAGCTTATCTCTTCCTTCTGTATCGGTACGATTATTAGTTTTAGGGACGTCTAATCCATGTCGGTCTGCTAAATAATGAATTGCCTCAACAAACCGCAGACCATGGTACTCCATGACAAAACCAATAGCATTACTGCTGGCGCCACAACCAAAACAGTGATATACCTGTTTTTGTTTACTAACAGAAAAACTCGGTGTTTTTTCTTCGTGAAATGGGCATTTAGCAACATATTCACGCCCTGCTTTCTTTAAAGGGACATGGTCATTAATCAAATCCACTAAATCAGTTTTAATTAATAAACTGCTGATAAAATCTTTAGGAATATGGTATTGCATCAGTCGTTAAAAAGTATTCACAAATTGCTTAAGTGTTTTAGAGCCTGGAGTTATTGAGCAAGCCTGTCTGAGCTTCTCTTTATGCTCTTCTTCTCCCTGAATTTGTTTTTCGATAAGTTTTTGTAGTGCTTGGCTAGTTGCAGTTTTATGCTGAACGGGAACAAAATTAATTAGAGAATAATTTTTGAGTGTGGCCAGATGCTCATGCGCCAAAACTTCAATAAGCTGATCCAGTTTCTCTGGATACCGATGCCTAATTTGCAGCTCTCCTGGCAGAGTTCTAATAATCGAAGTCGACCAATAGAATTTAAAATCGTCTGTATAAGCAGAATAATTTCGAATTAATTTCCAAAGGATATCCTGACCACTTTGTGGCTGGCGCATCATTTTTTTTTCATGCATTGATGCCATGAGAAGCACAATGAAGATCTTTCGCTTATTATTTCCAGAATAAGCTTTCCACAAATGTTGCTTCGTTAATCCAATACCGGTGAGCTCGTCCAGCTCAAGCAAATAGGGGTCGATTTTTAAGTGTTTATTCAAAAGCAGAGCCTGATAATTCAAAATATTTGCCCTAGCAGACTCTGACTTCCACCAAACGCATTCATCTTGTTGAATGTCGAAGAAACATTCAACTTCAATACGTTTAAACAACTTTTTCAGCAAATCATCACCTACAATTTCAAGCCATTGTTGATAGTGCTGCTCAAACATTGTTGCGTCCTTTGTTTATTTATATGTATGTTACCACATATATAATAAGTTATTAAAGATGCACACGAATTCTTGTCGACCCGTCGACGACGTTGCGTGTTCTGGTTAAAATCTTTCAAAGCAACAATGTGATTTAATGGTAATATGATACAACATAAATAGTGAAAGTTCCGATTTTACCCGACCTGAGATCAAATCGAGCAGTTGAATCGAGAGTTCGGTCAGGAGCGCCATGTGTGTAATCATGCACAGGCATTTCGGGGCAAAACCTATCGGCGCCTAAGGGCGAATCGATCAGCTGGTCGCCCCAAAAGATTCCGTAGAATCGAAACGGTATAGAAAGATACTGAATTAGAGCCAGGCCCGGCCGCCATTGGCCGAACCCAGGAACTTAAAAATTTACACGATTTGAATGCGATCGGTTTTTAGCAATTTGATCTTCAATTGACATCCTTATTTATTTTTTTGAAAAATTAGCTAGGATTAGATAGCTTACGCAGCAATGGCTTTGAAAGCCGCATCACCTGAAATATCTTCATGCATCTTCCTTGCATTAACAAAACCCGCTACCCAAGCCCGATCCGGATCATCTTCGTCGGGGAATTCAGCAAGTAACGCATTATATTCATCGATATGCCCTGCAATTCCAAGACTGTCGACTTTTGCCATCCAGGTTTCTTTATCAAATGTCTTTTCACTTTTTTGATCACTCATAACCAATCCTGTTAATAACTTTCTATTAATAAAAAATAGGTGATGCTTAAACCCTATTTTGTAATCCATGAACTACAAAATAAAAATATTTGTAATCCTTAGATTACAGTATCTTAAAGACTGTAATTTTTCTTACAATTCAATGTGTTAAAAACACATGCTTAATTTCGGAATTAATTTTAAAACAAAAATAACGAGTTTTTCTATATGAATGTTTTTTTTTGAGAATTTAAGCACAGAAATAGCAATAAATTTGATCTGAAAGGGCTTTCTTCAGACATAAAAATAACAGATTGTTTTATTTGAAATCATATAGTTACGGAACAAAAATTTATTTTTACTAGGGTAAGCGCTGTTTTAAGTAAGTGCGATTATGCATTGATTTTCACAAAAGTTAGGCGAGAGTTTTTTTGACTTGGCAAAATTCCTCCTTCAGCCAATTAGGCGCGCTACTAATTAACAACTGACATACCTGTCAGTAAAAATTGTCGTAACGCCGGCAGATGCTCTCACCCGATGGGTGAGAGCTGGGAGCCCCTGGATTATTAAGCGCCACACCCCCCCCTGGGTTTATCCATGGGGATGTTTAGCAACCCTGAATCTCTCCCATGGATGGGGAGCGACCCCCCAGCGAGATCGCGTACCTTTCGCGCCGCAATAACAGCGGCTTTAGCGAAAGGGGTAAAGCGTCGAGCGCGAGGGCATCTTTAACTGCTTGCCCGGCGGTTTTATCAGTGTGCGTACGCATAGCCGTCCCCCCTTTGAATCAAAGTGTAGTTTTTGAAACTGGCTGTTATTTTTCCCAATTCTGTTTTTATATCGAACATACCGGTTGCACGAATACCAGCCAAACGCCCCACATGCTCACCGGCATATTTACCTTTCGGCTGATTTAACCTAACTAGGTCGCCAGTTTGAAAGTCGTGAACACGTTTGACACGCCCAGCCCCACCACGCGGAAATCCGTACTTATCGGGCCTCACTGTTTGCCGGGTGCCATGTCCGGTTGCTTTGATTAGCAATGGTTTCATATCGGGGTCGAGCGTAACGGTTGCACCGGATTCCCCGACACAAGCGGCATCTATCCAATGCGCCTTAGGATAGTCAAGGCGGGTACGATTGAACTTGGTTTGAGCGCCGGTTCCGGTTTCAACGGGTAAGCCGGTTTTTAGTAGATCGGTAAATAGTTTGTTCCTGGTTGCGTTAACGGCTGCGGCATCGGTCAATGGTTTTTTCAGTTGCGCCAACACCCGCTTAAGCACATCAGGCTTGTTTTTCAGGAAAACGGTAATATCTTTCGTGCCTTTGCGCGTATTGCAAGGCTCACAAGCCAATGTCAGGTTGCTGATGTTGTTGGTTCCGCCTTTTGCACGGGGTTTAATGTGCTCGATTTGCAAAGGCACATGCTCAGCCCCGCAATAAGCGCACTTCCTGCCCCATTTTTCCAGTAGGTACTCCTTGCGCTATAGCCAGCCAACGTGCCTTGCTGGTATTCAACCCCAGCAATATTGGGATTGTTCATCTGCTGCATGTCGAACTTGACTCGCTCGACTGCAATTTCAGCTATGTCAGCCCATCGACGGAAACGATTAACCCAAGTCATCGTTGTTTCAACCCGATGTTGCAGGCTAGGTGGCAACCAGTTTTCAGCACGTACACGGTTATTGAACCGTGCCGCACGGTAACGGGTTTTTCGACCACGCCTACCCCTACGCAACGAACGCCGTGAATCCAGAGCGGCTTTGATCGCTTTGCCACGATGTTCCAGTTCAGCGGCAAACAACACGCGGTTATCATCATCCACAAGAGCAATTCCGGTCGTTTTTGAGCCTGGATCAATCTTGCAACTAAGCAGCTTTACAACTGCATCAGGCATGGCGGCTTTCAAAATAATGGTAAACGGGACGGTACGCCAAACAGCGGCTTTACCATCCCGAAGCAATGCTCTTGCCCGTGCCGGAGCGCAGGGTGTAAGCGGTTTCTTGGTGGTGTCTAAAACGAACACCGAATTAAAGGTAGTCATAAAAACGTCTCCTGGGCTTGCGCCCGTAATTGTCACCTCGACAATGATATAAAGGCTTGTCATGCTAGCCACACTGCCCGCTGATCCGGTTCGTGCTGTTTAATGGCTAACGACAGAGCCTGGAGCTGGTGAAGCACCCCAAGGTGTCATGACCTAAATATCGTAGGTTCTAAAGAACCTAAGTCTGGTTGAGCGTTATCAGCGCAAAAAAAGCACACTGATAAAATGATTAATTCGGGCGCTGCAGGGATGCAGGCACTCATTAATCAAGCCGGGCACTCAACATTTTGTTCTCGGTTTAAAAAATTGAAGTGCATTTTTCATTTTATTCATAGAACTGCTGAATTTGAACTCTTCAGGCACGGCTTGATGAGTATCCCGAACACGCACCTGACTTGGCGTTCTTTCTTCTCCATCAGTTCCCATGAATGGTCTGTCTTTCTTTTGACAAAGTCGCTCTTCTCTTTGGTCGGAGAGCATTTTTTCTTTTTCGTTATGGGCTTTGACTGCATCTGCATCGGTTTGATAAAATTTTTTACATGCCATCAACTGACTTCTTTGTCCATCTGAAAGAGACAGCCAATGACAAATCTTGCCTACAGCTATCTCAAAACCCTTGTCAAAACCGTGATTATCAATACTGATAGTTGTAAACCTGTATTTATTATCTTTTTCAGAATTTCTGGTTGTCCTTATGCGTAATTTGAACTGATCTCCAATTCCCCTTTTGCGACCACGCCTGATTAATCGATTTAGGCCAACAATACTTCCATTCTCCCTAATCAGGTTACCTGTTAATTGCTCTTGTATATCCTGCATGTCTATACCTATCTCAAAGAATTTTGAATTTCAAGAAGTTCTGATATTTCCGGAATGTCACTTGCCCACACGCATGACCCAGTTGAGCTCTTAATTTCTTTTAATTTTTGAATATGTCGCTCTATTTCACCTGGTGTCGCCTTGATAACTCTTAAGACTGGCCGCGGGGACTTAACGGTTGGAGTCATCGAACCATTTTCCGAGACGCCTAAATGCACCTCCTTTTCGGCAAACAAGGATTCTTGCCCGCCGGTCAATAGCACGGCAACATCTGACAAAATCTCAGCATCTAGTAATGCACCATGAAAAGTCCTGTGACTATTATCTATATGATAACGTCGGCACAATGCGTCGAGATTATTGCGCTGTCCTGGATGCTTGTTTTCAGCGTAGCTCAACGTATCAAAAATGGTGCAATAATCACTAATTCGACCCAGATTTTCTTCTAAAATTGATAGCTCATTATTCAAAAAACCAATATCAAAAGGCGCGTTATGAATCACAAGCTGAGAACCTGTAATGAATTCTATGAATTCTTTGGCGATATCTTTAAATCTTGGCTTGTCCAGTAATTCCTCATTAGTGATTCCGTGAATCCGAATGACTTCCTCTTCCATAAAGCGATCAGGATTCAAGTACGCATGAAACTTATTTCCCGTCCTCTTCCGGTCAATCATTTCAACGCAACCGATCTCGATGATCCGATGACCGGCCTCGATCGACAGTCCAGTGGTTTCGCAATCAATGACTACCAAACGGTTGGATAACTCAGCTTTCATCGATCACACCTAATTGCATTACTCTAAGTCTTCCGGAATGGGCTGAACCCCCAAATTGATGATGTCTTCTTCGGTTAATTGTTGTTGTTCCATATTCACTCCGTCACGGCATTAAGTTTTAATAATCCGACAAAACTATCTTTTATTATCAATAATACCATATATTTTATCAACATCGGACCAGGCTTCAGCAAATTGATAAACTGAACTCAGCTGCGCAGGCAGCTTAGAAAAGAAAAACAAAACAATCACAATGCCAATCACGGATTTTTATTGTTTTTTTGCCACATATTTTTAAAGCATTGAATACAAAAACAGCCATTAAACGTCTAGCAGCCTGGGATTCACAAGGTCGTTACGTTTTTACCATTCATGATTTGGCGAAAATTTTTCCCGAAGATCGTTATCGAACACTAAAAGATGGAATTAATAGACTAGTGCGAGAAGGATTTTTGGTGAGAGCCTGCAAAGGTATTTACGTCAACCCATACGCGCATAATCAGAACAGTTTCACCCTTGAATATATTGCAAAGACACTTCGACGTGGAGAATATAGTTACGTTAGCTTTGAGTCTGCACTATCCGAATACGGAGTGATTTCTCAAATTCCCATAGACCGCCTAACTGTAATGACTACTGGGCGAAAAGGCGAGTGTAAAACTCCTTTCGGGGTCATTGAGTTTATTCATCAAAATCGAGCGAGAAACCCGGTTCTTTAGGGCCGGGAGGGATAGCGCAAGATTGAATTGTCTCACCAAAAAACATAATGATGTTGTAGGGGGTTGCTATTAACAGTTTTATTATTTTCTATTAAACTCATAATATGACAGTGAAACGCGCGTATAAATATCGATTTTACCCTGATGCTGAACAAGAAGTTTTGTTGACTAAAACGTTTGGTTGCGTGCGCTTTGTCTATAATGCCATCCTTCGGTACCGAATGGATGTTTACCAGCAAGACCAGGTTAAAATCAATTATTCTGGCGCCAGTGCAAAATTAACCGAACTGAAAGTGACGCCGGACCTGTCGTTTCTCAAAGAAGTCTCCAGCGTACCGTTGCAACAATGTCTTCGACACCAGCAAAGGGCGTTTACGAATTTTTTCGAAGGCCGAGCAAAATACCCGGTGTTTAAATCGAGAAAACACAAGCAATCTGCAGAATTTACTTATCGAGCATTTACTTACAAGAACGGCCAGCTGACTTTGGCCAAATGCAAGAACCCGTTGGACATCCGCTGGAGTCGGAAGCTGCCTTGCGCGCCATCAACCATTACCGTGTCCAAGGATCGGGCTGGCCGCTATTTCGTTTCCTGCCTGTGTGAATTCGAACCGTTGTTACTGCCGGTAACCGATAAGAAAGTTGGCATCGATGTCGGCATTAAAGACCTGTTTGTGTCCTCGGACGAATTTCGATCCGGGAATCCTCGTCATACCGCGAAATACGAAGTGAAACTGGCAATCCTTCAGCGTCGCTTAGCGAAAAAGACGTTAGGCGGCCGAAACCGGGCAAAAGCAAAGCGCAAGGTCGCCCGCCTTCATGCAAAGATCGCCGATTGTAGACAGGATCATTTGCACAAGCTGTCACGCAAACTCATTAACGAGAACCAAGTGGTTTGCGCGGAAAACCTTGCAGTAAAAAACCTGATCAAACATCCCACGCTCGCCAAATCGATTGCCGACGCCAGCTGGGGCGAACTGACGCGCCAGATCGAATATAAAGCGAATTGGGCTGGCAGAGTCTATGTTGAAATTGATCGGTTTTTTCCGTCCACCAAACGCTGTCATTGCTGCGGTTTAGTTACCCAATCCATGCCGCTGAACGTTCGGTCCTGGGAGTGCCCGCAATGCGGGACGAATCACGATCGCGACCTGAATGCAGCGAAAAACGTTTTAGCCGCCGGGCTGGCGGTGTTAGCCTTTGGAGAGAATGTAAGTGATGACGATATTCCGATATCACCATCCGATTCTCGATGAATTAGGAATCCCCTTCCTTTAGGTGGGGGAGGAAGTCAATAAGGTTGTGTTATGGGTCTAGCAGATTCAGTGAAGACCTTGATTTTGCTGGCGGAATAGATTTTCCCCAAAGGACATTCAAAATATCAAAGGGTGTATTATGGACTATATTGGAGGGCGCTATGGCTTAGAGGTTATAGTCAAAGAGCCTTCGGCCTTCAGAAGCGAGCCTGAGCATCGAGAGCTAAAAGTAGACAAGTGGCAGATTTCCGTAATCACCGCTCCGCAGCGAAAAGATGTACCAAGACAAAAAATAAAAATCGAAGTAGTTAATATCCCAGCATATTCTCGTGAGCCGCGCCCTCTGCAAGTAAACTACAGCTTTCTCCCTGCAGGCACAGACTCGAAAATAAAACTTAGAATTGATACACAATTTTTTAAAAATTATATAATTTTACTCTTAAATTATTAATTAAAATGTATTTCTGAGATAAAATAAAATTATTAAACTTTTATAAATTACCCTATGAGAAAATAATATGGACAGCCTGCACTACAAAATAACTTCTTTATTCGATGATCTGTTCAATAAAATACTTGATGCCTTGCCAAACCTGGTCGGCATTATTGTCGCGGCTCTTGTCTTCTTCCCATGGAGCGCGCTCATGTTCGATACGCTGATGGGAATTCCGGTCTGCGAAACAACCATAGACTGGCTCAAAGAATTGTATCAAAACGGCTTCAAACCATGATTTCCGTCCAGGCAAACTTTGATAAAATCCGCGGCGTCACTGTTGATTTTTTGTAACTTCGGCAAGGCTTTTTGGATATTTTTAATGGCGCCACCGACCGATTGAGAATCCTCTAACGCCTCTTTGACGGATTCGGTATCCTCATCGATAAGAAAATCCAACAAAACCCCAGATTGCTGAATATCTTTGATCGATTTCGACCTGAAAACAGTTGACCGGGCCTCCGAAACAATTAATTTGTGTATCGCAAAACGTGCTGGGTCCGGCAAAACAACAGGGATCGCATATTTACCGACTACCAATCCTTTAAAGTTGTCTCCGCCAAGCAAATAACCCATGTATGCCAAGGGCTCGGCAGCAATACCAAGATCCGGATAAAAGAAAGCTCTTCCATCTTTCGATTCCGTTGTTAGAAAATCAATTTTAATTTTCAATGTGTTGTTTTGCATCGATGTCGAAGGCTCCTTGTTATCCAATCGAGGAATCAAAAAGAAATTCTTATCGAATTCCTTAACGACAGTAGGAATATCTATCTGAAAAGACCGGTCATTTGGAATTCCGATCTCAATACCTTCAGGCCGCGCGAAATCGATATCTGTTGTGCGCAAATACGATCCTTTTGAATCAATGCTTAGCGCATTACAAATCGATAAAAATGCATGGGAGCCGATCAATAACACATTTTTTTGAAACAGCCCCTGCTCAGCTAAGGATTGTATAATTTTAAAATGTGATGGCTCATTCGGTATTCCACCGGCAGACAAATAAGCCTTGGTTGTTTTTCGTAAAGAGCTAATTGCATCGATCGCTTCAAGTTTGCGTTGTTTTAAACGCTCAACTATTTCTTTTGTCTTAGAGTTATCTGGCCCCAGATAAATACGGTTCTTCCGGATTTCCCGTGGGAGACCACAACATATAGTATGTTAGAAGACCGCAACGGGAGCCTCATGTAAAATAGCCAAAGGACGACTTTTTCTTTGAATGCCAATGAATCAACCGCAGATACAAATACCGTTAGACTTGCCCAATGTTCGAGTTGAAAAATACGAACAAACCGATAAGGGTTTGGTGATCACTGTTGTCAGTAGCCGTGATACGGCGGTGTGTCGTCAATGCGGTCGAACGATCGACAAATTTCACGGTTACGACAAAGCGATTACGCTACGGCATCTGCCGATTTTTGACCGACCGGTCTGGATTCGCATCCGGCCGAAGCGTTTTCAATGTCCCTACTGTGACAAAGGGCCAACGACAACGCAACGTTGCGAGTGGTACGATCCCAAGAGTCCGCATACCAAAGCCTATGAGAATTGGATTTTACGCGAGTTGGTCAATAGCACGCTCAGTGACGTCAGCCTGAAACGGCATCTCAGCATCGGTTGTATTGAAGGCATCCTCGATCGGCATATTCAGCGCCAAGTGGACTGGTCGACAGTGCCCGATTTAGAGTTGATTGGAATTGATGAAATTGCCTTGAAGAAAGGCCATAAGGATTTTGTCGTCATCGTCTCCGGACTGACGGCGCAACGTGAAAAGTATCTCTTGGCGGTGTTACCGGATCGCAAAAAAGAAACCGTCAAGGCCTTTTTAAAGACGCTGCCGCCTCGGCAATGCCAAAGCATCCGTCGTGTCTGCATCGATATGAACGAAGGTTACTGTAATGCCGCTCAAGAAACCCTACCCAACGCTCAGGTTGTGGTAGACCGCTTTCATGTCGCCAAACATTATCGTGACTGTGCCGATAAAGCGCGCAAAGCCGAAATGAAGCAACTGAAACAAACCTTACCGGAATCGGAGTATGCGCAACTGAAAGGCGCCATGTGGGCGTTTCGAAAGCCTTGGAATCGCTTGACCGAAGAACAGCAAATCGTTTTATTGGCGTTATTCCGGCAGGCGCCGATACTGAAAGATGTCTATGTTCAACGTGAAGTCCTAACCGGTCTCTTTGAACAGAACCTGACCAAAGCGCAGGCCGAACAGGCGTTAACGCAGTGGCTGGACAGAATTGCGGAATTGGGATTGGATTGTTTCACGTCTTTTGTCACCACATTAAACAACTGGCGTGATCACATCACCAACTATTTTATTCGGCGTGAAACCAGCGGGTTTGTTGAAGGGTTGAATAACAAAATCAAAGTGATCAAGCGCCGCTGCTACGGTATCTATAACCTGGGTCGATTGTTCCAGCATATTTGGCTGGATGTGCAGGGACGCCGGCTCTTGTTTGCGGAACACTAGATATTGGGGTTACCACGGGAAATCCTAGAGAGCCGCAAATTTACCATCGGAGCCACATTTAGACATATCTTGATGACTAGCAATACCGGAAGTCTTGGGTGGCATCTGCTTATTTGCTGATCTAAGTTCATTAATAATACTCTTCGTTAACTTTCCATCGACAACAAAACCATATTCTCTCTGAAATGCTTTAATCGCGGCAGCTGTTTTTTTTCCGAAAATACCATCTGCAAAACCAACATTATAACCAAGACGATTCAGATGGTTTTGAGCCTCAATAATCATCTGTTTTTGAGATTGGGTATTGTCGAAATCATATCCTTTACTATATTGTTGAGAATCATTTTCTGGTTGTCTAGAGGAATATGGATTAGAATAATTTTCTTTCTGCTTTGATTTATCAGGGTACTGTGGGTTATTGCCTATATTATCCAAGCCTTTTTCAATTACTTCCCCTAAAACCCTTCCCCAGTCATATGCTTGAACAGGTGATATAAAAGTCAAATAAATTGTAGTAATTATGATAATAGCTTTTAATTTTTTCATCATGATCATCTCGCCTGTTCTTGTTTTCTATAATTATTCCCTTCATAAAATATTCTGTCTAGATGGAGTACATCTATAAATTGTCTTACTAATATTTCTCAATTGATTAATCAAGTTCGTATATACAGTCCATACCTTGACATACTCCAGGAACTAGCCAGCCGTCGTATGGATCTGGTGGTTTATATGTTGATCCGGCGGACGAGTTATTAGAATCTGTGCCGCCATCACCGGATAGAGCAAGTCCCACAAGTCCTAAAATAGCGAGAGCACCTAGAATTTCTCCGGATGATAAATTATTATCGTATTGTCTTTTTCGCATTACTCTTAGGTTCTTTTGAGCGTGTGATGCTACGCTGGTATTTTTGCTTTTTGAAGCCAATTGAAACAATAACTCGGCTTTTTTATGGTCTTTTGGTACGCCAATACCGTGATAGTAGGCGTTTCCAAGATGAACTTGAGACCACGGTTCTCCTTGTTTTACTGAAGCGGTCCACCATATAGCAGCTACTTTTGGGTCTTTTCGAACTCCCCAACCATTGTTATACATCTCACCTAATGCTGATTGGGCATCAGGTTGATTTTGCTTTGCTGCTTTTAGAAGCCATTCATGCGCTTTATCGAAGCTTCCCGGAACACCTCGACCTTCAAGATACATCGCACCGATTTCAAATTGCGAATCTCGATGCCCCTCATTTGCGCCAGAAAGAAACCAGTTAGCAGCTTCAGAATATTTATTTGCTTTACTGTAAATTTTTCCAATACGATGCATGGCATCTGCGTTTCCATTGTTGGCCGCGTATTTATACCATGACACTGCTTTCTTATTGTCTTGCGGTACTCCCTGGCCATTATCGAATAAATAGCCTAGATTGTATTGCGCCATAGCATGGCCTTGCATAGCTGCCTTGTAATACCAACTAGCAGCTTTATTGTAATCTTTTGGAGCATTAAAGGCTGGAGTCATCCCAAATTGGTACATCATGCCGAGAAGATATTGTGCTGGTGCATAACCATTTTTAGCGGCGTTACGAGTTTGTTCATCAGAATTACTATAATCAAAAGGTATATCCACGTCAGTCATAAGGCTGAGATGAAATTGTGCTGGAGTATATCCTTGTTTTGCAGCTTTGTAATACCATTGTGCCGCCTGCTTGAATTGTTTGTTTTTATTTAACACCCGCCCATATTGATATTGGAGGCGTGATATATACGGATATAGAGATAATTCCTGACGACAAGCCTCTAATGCTCTGTTAATATTGATGTCATCAGATTTAATACCTTTTGCCTTGCGTTCTGAGTCAAAAGGATCAGAGGCAAGATTATCGCAAGCTAATATCGGATTATTGTTAATAGCTAGTGCGTTGTTTGATATCAATATTGAAATTAGGGTAGTTATTATACAATTCTTCATTATTATCCCCCTTGCCCTTATATTGATTAAGTGTTAACCGATATTAGCCTGGCCAACGATGAAAAACGTTTGCCATGTCAAGCGTCATAGAGAAACCACTCTTACGAAATAGTTAAAAAAACAGCTAGGTGTTTGTCATAAACATGCAAGAAGCTGAAAAGAACTATTAGATATGGTTTAACATAAATAAAAAAAGGGGTCAACATCAAAATAGAAAATAAGTCAAGGAACTGCGTCAAAAAATTAGAACAATGCGATATTTGTTATCACATCCGTCTGGTTAAGCAAATTGAATCCCCAACTGCAAGCAGAGCTTAATTTATCAAGTTTTTGTTTGTGCCGTGCTAATGTGATCAAGTCTACCAACAGTTGGCAGCTTGCTGGAGATAACCAGACGATCAGTTATTGGGACGGATGGCCGGTTTGGGTCGATACCCAGCATTCAAAGTGTCTTTTGATTATTACTTTATCGGTTCTTCATTTGAGACGCAGTTGCTCTAAATTCCCGAACAATTGTCAATTTGGTTGATTCTGTCTAGTTATCGGGGCTCAAAAGTATAAAAGACGCTACTTACCGCAAACCGATGGCTATTGAAGTGTGATAAGTCGTTTACGCGATTCTTTAATATTACAAAATGACGGCAATTTTTTTCTTTTGAAAGATTAAAAATTGCTTCGGTAGCTCTTAAAAAGGTAGCTTTAGAGACTGTATGTCCCAGGATCTCGTTAATTCTAGGCAAATTTTCTGCTTCATTCTGTCTATGTTTAGGCCATGCTTTTTCAACAACTAGTCCTTCCTGTGTAATTACAATATCAAAGAGATATTCGATACGACCAGTATTTTCGTCGGCCCAGCAAGGCGGATGATCTCTCCCTTGACCACCAGATAATCGCACTTTAAGGTAAGCCAGCTGACCGCGAAGATCAGCCGCTTCTTTCGCATAATTGACCTTTGAAGATTCAACCAGGGTCTTTGCAAGTTGTTGTAGCTTGCTTCGGTCCAGCGGTTTATTGAATTGCACCCTATATGCCTTCTCGAGCTCTTGAATGAATTCCAGAGCAGCAAGTGATTCTTTTTCAACACGATTGATTTTCTCTTCCGGTACTGTTTTTTTCTGCTTTCTATCAATTCTAGAGCTTTCCAAAACATGTTTATTCTCTTGATCTGATGATTCATCTATCAGAAACTGATCGCCGGTACCGGAGAAGACTTTCTCGCTGAGATTATTTGTCAACTTAATTGCGGCAATGATTTCTTCATGTGATATCTCACCAATATGTGAACTCCTAACCTTATCAAGCACGTCACGAATATTTACCAGTTGGGAGAGCTGCTCGTTCATCTCTTCGAGCTTTATTCTAAGTTCAGCTGCTTCAGCAACAACTTTCGTATTGCTTACGAGCTGAGAGATGATTGCATCCGGGTTAGCACCCGCTTTCATCAATTGACTTTCAAAAGTTTCCAATTGATCCTCGATTTTTGTGAGTTTTTTCAGTTTTTCTATCTTCGCAACAACTTCTTTGTATTTGCGATCCGTATTTGCATGCATCCAGCCCAATAGAATTAATAGTATAAAAATCAAGGAAAATGCAATCTCGGTTAGTGACAGTTGAAAAATTGAGTCACTACGCTCAGGCCTTCTGATCATCATTTTTCCTAAAGCTTACTGTTGCTCGAGCCAGCAAATGTAGATCTCTCACCATGTAGCGTGGAAGCGTGCTGCCTATGAAGGTCGCTCTTCACTGAATCATGCTCGTGCTGGCGCTGTCCGATAAGCTTACGATCGTTCAGTACATCGTCAAGCAAGTCCTTGAAGGAAGGCACCTCATTGACTATCCCATCTAATTTCAGAACAATCTCGTTCAAAGCTATATGAGCTTCTTTAGCTGACTCATGTTGTTCGACAAGTTTTTTCTGAATAGCTTCCAGCCCATTCGTAACATTCTCGTTCTGCTTTGTAATGCCTGAAAGTACATCGATGATAAGTTCGTTCAGTGTTTGATCTGATTCATTGGTTTTAAACCAGGATTCTCGTAAACTAGCCAATTCTGTTGTCGCTACAGCAAGACTTGAGGATTGTCCTTTTTGCTCTGCTATATGCTGCTCATAGAGCTTGGTTTGTGCAATCATAGACTCGGACACTTTGCCGATATTCTGCTGCGTAACTCTTAACGTGCTTGAGAGCACACTAAGCGTTTCAACCTGACTCTGGGTACCGTAAAGAATCTGCTCCTGAGTGCCCGCAAGCTCAGTAACACGTTCCAACGCATCTCCGATTTCATCAGATCGAGAACGTAGTCGTGCAAGCGAACTGCTAATTCCTTCCGTAGACGAAGACACATCGATGGCCACTTGAGCGACATGTTCAGCCATTTTATCTGTACTGAGACTAAGACGTTTGATAGGGCCATTCAGCTGCTTAGAGAAATAATCATCCGGAAAAGTCGTTTCCTCCAGTCGCTTAGTTACAACATCCGCAAACATCGTAACTTTGTCTTCAATGCTCCCAAGATTTGTTCGGAGCGACGAAGAGTACAAGTCGACAGAGTCAGCCAAACGATTTGTTGAGTCCTTGACCTCATTCAAAGTCGATTCAAACGCCTCTTTGTTATGGCTAGAAAGATCCTCAAATAATAATGAAAGCTTATTTCCGTAAGACTCAGTCAGTTGCTCCACGCCCACCGCAACATTCGTTAAAGTTGTCTTAGTTGCCTCATCGACACGCGAATCAAATTCTTGTAAGTTCTCCAAGGAGATACGCAATTGTTCACTTAGCCTAGTGGTCGCATCGATTACACTATCTTCTGCATGGATCATAGCATCGTTAAAATCATGCTTGAAGCTCACGAGATAAACCCGAACAGCTAGTCCAATAACGGTACTAACCATTGCGACTCCGAATCTCACAGCAATTTCGGACATCTTTGTCTCAATATCGGGCAAGTCAAAAAGACTGAAAATGATGGATGTGATGGTAAAAATGAAGCCTAGATAATAGCACGAGTCTGCAAATTTATCGTCTGAGATATCATCATTAGATCTATGCATACCAAGGACAATATAAAGCCCCATGACACTGAGCGGAAACACGAGTCCAAATATCCAAGGATCGCTTATGAACCAACCGATACCAGAAAGACCAATTTTTAAAATGAGAGCAATGACAAATAGTTTCTGTACTCTAATGTCCATATGTTTTACCCCTCAAGAGGCCGAACCAACACGATACGTGCTCCGGCGTTTAAAAAATAGTCTTCCCAGAACTTCAAATGCTTTCGTGTTTGATACTTGGGGGCGTTTAGAACGTAATGTAACTCGACCTCTACTCCAGCCAACTCGGCCGTCATCTTGCGTCCATAATCAGTTTCAATAAAGAGTTTGTATTCGTAGTTCCCTTTGTACATCGAGTAAAAAGGGGTGTTATGCATCATGTCAGAGACCAAAATCAATCGCCTTGGGCCCTCAACTGCGGATCCACGAAATCCATTAATCGAGGCAAGTTGAATCATTTCAAGTATAGGCGAGAATTTCGCAGGCTCTTGACTGGTAAGTTCATTGGCAAGATTCAGCATCGGTAACCTAAACTGACTTTCATAGCGATTGACTAACCGTTTGATATTTGACGTAAGTTCACTTTTATCTCTGCCATTGCCCGGATTGCAGATATTAATCAAAGGCTCGGCTGTTAACTTGTAATCTTCCCCAAGTGCAAAAACAGAAACGAGTTCACCTATTTCTACCTTACGGGTAACAATTTCTTCGAGTAGTGCCTGAAACGCTTGTTTCTGAGTAAAGTTGAGCGGGTCGGTCTTGTCGACTAGAAGTATTACATGACCTACAGAACCCGAAACCGGGCACAAGGTAACCTTATCAATTTGATCGCCTTGATTAATAAAGTAGTAAGCTATTCCTCCACCAGCGATAGCTATTGTCATTAAAAATAAAAATAATGCACCATAGATATATTTAGTTTCTCGATTTTTCTTTTTTCTTAATGTCACTTATATATCCTCTGATACTTCATCTTGTGGCATTTTTTTTAGATGCATGCCAAGCGGTTTTAGCCTATCAAATTCACGATTGAATGCTGTCTGAATTGCAGCTTTAATCTCCTCAGACCTATGGGAAACTTCATCAGCAGCGATTTTCTGACGTTCAAAGTTTTTCCTATCCTTTTCTATTTCGAAATCCGGGATATTAAGAGGCTTAGACGTTGGAATTTTATTAAAAGTTTTAGGAGCAGGTATATCGCTTCGGTGAATCATATTTTCTTGCCGAAATATCCCAAGTAAGGAACACATGCACTGGTCGGCATCCTGGATAGCTGTTTCTAGTCTTTTAGCTGCTGAGTCTTTCCTTTGGATTAATGCATTCTGCTTTACAAGTATATGATTGATGTTATTTACTTTTTCACTCAACTGCCTAAGAAACTCCTCCTTTACCCCATTCAACTCTTCCCTAAGTTCATTAAATGCCGTTTCATAATCGCTTTTAGCTTCCAAGCTACGCCGAGTTTTTGCTTCATAGAAAGGGTAAATATCGGACATAAAAAGCCCATCAAACAGAGCTATGACTGCAAAAGTCAGACTAATCCCAAAAAGTCCCCAGGACATTATGTCTTGCAATTGAAATGGGCTAGATTTTAAGGAATTAAAGGCATACTTTGCTGGTTCTAAAACTTCTACGCCGAGAGCATCTCTGTAGTGCGCAATACCGAATCCTATGGCTATCATTAAAGCAAATGCTAATAACACGAAAAGAATGCCTATAAATCTCAATACAGATTTCTTGTGAAAGATGAAAGGGATAAGGTAACGACCAAGCATACCTGCCGAGACAACATTTAATGCTGAAAACATCATGGCCATAAAAAAACCGCCGAGAAGCCCAGTATCTAAGCCTTGAGCAAAGAAAAAGGAATTCGCTAAACCCTCTATCATGATTAGAAATAAGAACAGGGAGTACATGAAAATTTTCTTCGCAGTAGTTGGATAGTGGGCAGGACGCCTGATACTATTGAGACGCTTGAAGTCTTCCAATTCAGATGTTCTCTGTTGGGCAACAATTGACAACTCTTTTATTTGTGGCTCAAGTTGATCAAGAAGCGAACTCGCTTGGCGTGAAAACTCTTGATCAAGTTGCAAAGTGCTTTTAACAATAGATTGCACATCAAGACGTGACAAGTCTTCATTAATCACCTGAAGCCGTGAATTTGCCCAATCGATATAGTCAAGACGAGCGCGTTCAATCCTATGGACAATTTGTTGTTCAACTCCAGTTAATTGGTTAGTGTCTGGCTTAGGCAGCCCAGCTTTGCCTAGGCGTGCAGCCTCACTTCGGACTTGCAATTCTGCCGCTATTTCTGTGTCTTTAAGAGAATACAGATCAGGATGCTTGTTTTTAACTCGCCGGTCAGTAGATGAAGTTAGCCAACCCCAAAATAACGAGAGGAAATTACCTTTCTTGTTCATATGCGGTCTAGCTGATAACATCTGTATCTTAGAGTTAAAAATGCTGGATCATAACATACTGATAAATAAATCGGTTAAAACATTCCAATGCCTCATTTCTTCACTAGTGCCATCGTTATTCAAAATAATGACTTTAGCCACTGTTCTTGTTCCTTTTTGCGTATAACGTGAAAAAAACCGGATGGTTGCGGACTTGTCAGCTGACAAACAAAGCTAAACAACTTTTATTCAGCAATTCGGTTTTCCTATTTTCCAGCCATCCATGAGAACCCGATTGAATTGCTTGTTCATAAGCCCAATAAGCAACTCTGTTGGAACAATCATTGTCAGCTAAGAACCCCGTCAGTTCGTAACTTAAGGTCTGTACCGTATCGTTGATTTCTCGATAGCCAGTTTTCCAAATGATGCTGAGCAGCCAGCATATCGGATTTTTTCCGATTACAGGAGGCGTGTGCCAAAACAAAATTATGGGCTAGGTCTCTAGGATATTTCGACCAAGGAATAAAATGATCGACGTCGGCTTCTTTTGGTAAATTTGACGAGCAATAGAAGCATTTATCAGACTGTAACTTACGCAATACATAGGCGGCCTGATTCAATGACGCTCGAGAAGAGCCAAACATAAACATTTCCAACTCATCTACTTGACCAATGATTTCAGCATTGCGCTTGTTTTTCCGGACATGTGCAATCCATCCCGCTCGTGATAGTTGTTGTATCAATGGGTGGAATGTTCTTAGCATACTGGCTACGCCATCGTGAAGAATCAGTTTTCCACGAGGGTGTGGGTATTGGTAAAGAAAGGGAATCTGAGCTCCACCGATGTTCTGCAAATGAAGAAATTTAAGCTGCTGATCAGCGCTGGGAGTCATGAAGTCCAATACTTTGCTTTCTCCGGAATAATCCAGCGAACACCATCACGAGGGTCTTCTTGATCGTATTTATATCGGGGGATGAGATGGATATGAAGATGAGGGACAGTTTGGCCTGCAGAGGGGCCATCATTGATTCCTATATTGTAACCATCGGGCTGGAATTCCTTATCTAAACCGCGCTTTGACTCTTCAAGCAGTAAAAATAGCGAGTCCCGTTCATCAGGCTCGAGTTCGAAAAATGATCCGATATGTCGATGAGGAATAACAAGGGTATGTCCTGGCGAAATTGGATAGCCATCGCGTATCACTAAACCAAAGCTATTAGAAAGGACGATTCGTTCTTTTGGTAGCGTACAAAAGGGACAGTTCATGAATTCATTTTCAAAGTTGAGACGCAATGACTCTACATTTTAGACGCAGTTGCTCTAATTTCCCGAGCTAGCTGTTACTTGCTTTAATCTATATTAACGCAAGCTCTCAGGCAAAATCCGGACAAAAGCATTTAATTTTGGCTCTTCCGGATTTCCCGTGGGAGACCACAACATATAGTATGTTAGAAGACCGCAACCGGAGCCTCTTGTAAAATACCAGAACGACACGACTTTTTTTTGAATGCCAATGAATCAACCGCAGATACAAATACCGTTAGACTTGCCCAATGTTAGCGTCGAAAAATACGAACAAACCGATAAGGGTCTGGTGATCACTGTTGTCAGTACCCGTGATACGGGGGTATGTCGTCACTGCGGACGGACGATCGACAAATTTCACGGTTACGACAAAGCGATTACGCTACGGCATCTACCGATTTTTGACCGACCGGTCTGGATTCGCATCCGGCCGAAGCGTTTTCAATGTCCCTACTGTGACAAAGGGCCAACGACAACGCAACGTTGCGAGTGGTACGATCCCAAGAGCCCGCATACCAAAGCCTATGAGAATTGGATTTTACGCGAGTTGGTCAATAGCACGCTCAGTGACGTCAGCCTGAAACGGAATCTCAGCATCGGTTGTATTGAAGGTGTCCTCGATCGGCATATTCAGCGCCAAGTGGACTGGTCGACAGTGCCCGATTTAGAGTTGATTGGAATTGATGAAATTGCCTTGAAGAAAGGCCATAAGGATTTTGTCGTCATCGTGTCCGGACTGACGGCGCAACGTGAAAAGTATCTCTTGGCGGTGTTACCGGATCGCAAAAAAGAAACCGTCAAGGCCTTTTTAAAGACGCTGCCGCCTCGGCAATGCCAAAGCATCCGTCGTGTCTGCATCGATATGAACGAAGGTTACTGTAATGCCGCTCAAGAAACCCTACCCAACGCTCAGGTTGTGGTAGACCGCTTTCATGTTGCCAAACATTATCGTGACTGTGCCGATAAAGCGCGCAAAGCCGAAATGAAGCAACTGAAACAAACCTTACCGGAATCGGAGTATGCTCAACTGAAAGGCGCCATGTGGGCGTTTCGAAAGCCTTGGAATCGCTTGACCGAAGAACAGCAAATCGTTTTATTGGCGTTATTCCGGCAGGCACCGGTACTGAAAGAGGTCTATGTTCAACGTGAAGTCCTAACCGGTCTCTTTGAACAGAACCTGACCAAAGCGCAGGCCGAACAGGCGTTAACGCAGTGGCTGAACAGGATTGCGGAATTGGGATTGGAGTGTTTCTCGCCCTTTGTGACCACCTTGGGCAACTGGCGTGATCACATCACCAACTATTTTATTCGTCGTGAAACCAGCGGGTTTGTTGAAGGATTGAATAACAAAATCAAAGTGATCAAGCGCCGCTGCTACGGTATCTATAACTTGGGCCGATTGTTTCAGCATATTTGGCTCGATGTGCAGGGACGCCGGACCTTGTTTGCGGAACACTAGATATTGGGGTTACCACGGGAAATCCTAGAGAGCCATAAATACGACTAACCCTATTCTCTTTTCGGCCTACCCAATACCAATATTCGCCATTGCGCCTATTTTCTTTGGCAAAAGAGCCGTGAATATCCGGACAATACATTCGGTATTCGTTTGCTAAAGCCTCTTCCAACAATTGACTGTATAGGGTCGTCACCAAACTATCTTGTCTGCTCATAGCGTTGTTCAACAAAATCAAAAACTGTTGAACAACAGTATGGCATTAACTTCGTGAAATTGCGAAAATCGCCACTGCCCCTAGGTTATTTGCTTGATGCAAATAGGCCCCAAAAAACTTACGATCTTAAATAATATAAATAAATCAACAATTTAAAAATAAGCAAAAAAATAATGGTTAAAACAATCATTTGCAAATAAGTAATTGTTGTTATTAGTTTTTTTTACGTTTATAATCGGTTTACTGCCGCACAGGCAGCTTAGAAAATACCACCCCGCTCAAAGCCGATATTGCTGTTGTTTACTGCCGCACAGGCAGCTTAGAAAAGCATATCGCATCACCCTGGTTGACCGAGATCGTTTACTGCCGCACAGGCAGCTTAGAAAGGCTCAAGCAGACGTAAAAACCCGGTAGTCGCGTTTACTGCCGCACAGGCAGCTTAGAAATGCAAATCGACAATCTTTGTATTCGAAATTTCGTTTACTGCCGCACAGGCAGCTTAGAAACACAAATACGAAAGGTTAGTTTTGTGTGACTTGTTTACTGCCGCACAGGCAGCTTAGAAAACCGGATTAAGCCCGGTAGCAAACTCACAAAAGTTTACTGCCGCACAGGCAGCTTAGAAAACGCTGCGAGTTTTGCCGCGTGGTCTGGGCAGTTTACTGCCGCACAGGCAGCTTAGAAAAGAACTGAAAGTGACGCCGGACCTGTCGTTTCTCAAAGAAGTCTCCAGCGTACCGTTGCAACAATGTCTTCGACACCAGCAAAGGGCGTTTACGAATTTTTTCGAAGGCCGAGCAAAATACCCGGTGTTTAAATCGAGAAAACACAAGCAATTATTTCGTTTCCTGCCTGTGTGAATTCGAACCGTTGTTGCTGCCGGTAACCGATAAGAAAGTTGGCATCAAAGAACCTAAGTCTGGTTGAGCGTTATCAGCGCAAAAAAAGCACACTGATAAAATGATTAATTCGGGCGCTGCAGGGATACAGGCACTCATTAATCAAGCCGGGCACTCAACTATTTGGTTGCATTTAGATCGGCTCAAACGGCCTCGGCCAGTTCGTCAAAATCCATTCTATGCAGCGCCCGAATATCAACACGCTGTCTTGCTTGCCAAAGATCATAACTTTCCTGAAGCCGGAGCCAGCTTTCCGCAGAGCCACCCAATACCGCAGAGAGCTTTACGGCCATTTCTGGAGACAGATCAGACTTGCCGTTTAACAGCCGGTTAAACGTGCTTGCAGCAACACCTAAAGCCTCTGCAACCTTGTTGGCTGACACATTATCGAAGGGCTCGATATAGGTTCTGTAAATCAATTCGCCGACATGTGGCGGGTTATGTTGTTGGTAGACCATTAGTGATAATCCTCATAATTCACGATGTACGCATCACCATCTTTAAATTCAAATACAATGCGCCAGTTACCGGACACATCAACCGCCCACTGCCCCTTTAAATTACCCTCTAAAGGGTGGAGCCGGTAGCTGGGCCTTTTCATATCCTCAACGCAGGTGGCCGCATTTAAAAAGGCTAATCTGTCTTTGATCTTTGCAGCGTGCTTAGCCTGGATACCGGCTGTGCTTCCTGTGGTAAAGAACTTTTCCAGTCCTTTGTGTTTAAAGCTCTTTATCATGTGATTATTTTATCGTAATAGTGCGTATTGCGCAATAGGGAGTACTGATAATTCCGTTATTTTGTTGCTGTTTACTGCTCTACGATGTAAATACAGTTGTTGCCAAATACCAGCCTACATAAAGCAAGAAGCCAATACCTATATATTGAGCTTCCAGTACTACTAGCCCACCTATTTTGAGAGCTTCTTCCGTCTTACGACGCCGATTCAATGCACGGCTTGCTATGTCAACAGCTAGTTCAACTGCTCGTTCTATGTCGATACACTCAACAGGGATATTCATCAAAATCGAGCGAGAAACCCGGTTCTTTAGGGCCGGGAGGGATAGCGCAAGATTGAATTGTCTCACCAAAAAACATAATGATGTTGTAGGGGGTTGCTATTAACAGTTTTATTATTTTCTATTAAACTCATAATATGACAGTGAAACGCGCGTATAAATATCGATTTTACCCTGATGCTGAACAAGAAGTTTTGTTGACTAAAACGTTTGGTTGCGTGCGCTTTGTCTATAATGCCATCCTTCGGTACCGAATGGATGTTTACCAGCAAGACCAGGTTAAAATCAATTATTCTGGCGCCAGTGCAAAATTAACCGAACTGAAAGTGACGCCGGACCTGTCGTTTCTCAAAGAAGTCTCCAGCGTACCGTTGCAACAATGTCTTCGACACCAGCAAAGGGCGTTTACGAATTTTTTCGAAGGCCGAGCAAAATACCCGGTGTTTAAATCGAGAAAACACAAGCAATCTGCAGAATTTACTTATCGAGCATTTACTTACAAGAACGGCCAGCTGACTTTGGCCAAATGCAAGAACCCGTTGGACATCCGCTGGAGTCGGAAGCTGCCTTGCGCGCCATCAACCATTACCGTGTCCAAGGATCGGGCTGGCCGCTATTTCGTTTCCTGCCTGTGTGAATTCGAACCGTTGTTACTGCCGGTAACCGATAAGAAAGTTGGCATCGATGTCGGCATGAAAGACCTGTTTGTGTCCTCGGACGAATTTCGATCCGGGAATCCTCGTCATACCGCGAAATACGAAGTGAAACTGGCAATCCTTCAGCGTCGCTTAGCGAAAAAGACGTTAGGCGGCCGAAACCGGGCAAAAGCAAAGCGCAAGGTCGCCCGCCTTCATGCAAAGATCGCCGATTGTAGACAGGATCATTTGCACAAGCTGTCACGCAAACTCATTAACGAG
Organism: Methylomarinum sp. Ch1-1; assembly: GCF_030717995.2. Lineage (NCBI taxonomy): Bacteria > Pseudomonadati > Pseudomonadota > Gammaproteobacteria > Methylococcales > Methylococcaceae > Methylomarinum > Methylomarinum roseum. Next base: position 157,753 of record NZ_CP157744.1, read on the forward strand.
AACCAAGTGGTTTGCGCGGAAAACCTTGCAGTAAAAAACCTGATCAAACATCCCACGCTCGCCAAATCGATTGCCGACGCCAGCTGGGGCGAACTGACGCGCCAGATCGAATATAAAGCGAATTGGGCTGGCAGAGTCTATGTTGAAATTGATCGGTTTTTTCCGTCCACCAAACGCTGTCATTGCTGCGGTTTAGTTACCCAATCCATGCCGCTGAACGTTCGGTCCTGGGAGTGCCCGCAATGCGGGACGAATCACGATCGCGACCTGAATGCAGCGAAAAACGTTTTAGCCGCCGGGCTGGCGGTGTTAGCCTTTGGAGAGAATGTAAGTGATGACGATATTCCGATATCACCATCCGATTCTCGATGAATTAGGAATCCCCTTCCTTTAGGTGGGGGAGGAAGTCAAGCTTCCCTAATAATTATTATTTTTTGCTAAAGAAATATTAACAGAAACGCTGATTTCCGCTATCATATAATTAAAGAAAAAGCAACTTACCACATAAAAAATCAATGCAGGTCAGTTCGCTTTTTTCAATGGGTCACAAATTTTTGCTAGAATTAAAGAAAAAACAAAAAGGATAGAATATGACAAACTACGACGAAGCTTATGCAAACGCGATGATGGTGCAAAACGCAAAACAAATCGCCGATGCCGGTGTTGCGTTTGCTGATGGGATAAAAGCGAAGGCTCAGGCGAGAAAAGTAAAAAGAGTGCTTGAGGAGAAAGACGAATATATTGCTGAGCTTATTCGGCGAGGCGATATTTGGGAAGATCGGGCTACTGCAGCAGAAACAGCTGAAGCAATATGGATCCGTATGCTCAGAGAATTGTTTGCAAACAATCAAGTAATTAATATTAGTAAAGAAGAGCTAAACAAGCGTTTTGATGAGCAATACGAGCAAGATCTGAGCGAAAAAATGCAGGAAATATCAGCAAAGAGAAGCAATCGTTAAAAGCTGGTGACACTACAAAATAGTGCCACCAGCGAAGATTAGATTTTCTCTCTAGACTTCCCTTGTTCTAAATCGTTTTCCAGCTTGGTTTTGTTTTTTGATTCCTTACCACTTTCCCCTCCAGCCTCATCCAAACCTGCACCACCTGGATCGGGAGGCATCGATCCACCGCGCTTAAGCCCGCCAGACCCTTGCTGGACAGCCGCCGCAAAAATCGCCCGCATCCGGCTTTCGTCTTGCTGTTCACCCAGCTGTTGACCCCCCCCCGCCGATCCAGCGAATAACGTTTTCGGGTAGGTGTGTGACAAGGCCGAAGACTTTGTGAGATAGCACAATCAAAATAAACCCAGTGATCGTCACCATCGCCAGAAATGTCATCGGGCCAACAATAAAGGTCTCAGCATTCATGCCTAGGAAGAACAGTCTTAGACTCTCACCTAATAGCATGGACAATTAGTTAATCAACACGAAACTAAACAGCATGCCAACTACCATAAGCATTGGCCTGACCAGGACGTTCAAAAACATCATATAACCCTGTTTACCATGCTGGCCGGCACAGACCATCAATCAATACCGTGAGAAAGATCACGCTTCCCTAATAATTATTATTTTTTGCTAAAGAAATATTAACAGAAACGCTGATTTCCGCTATCATATAATTAAAGAAAAAGCAACTTACCACATAAAAAATCCCCCCCCTGGTCAGTTCGCTTTTTTCAATGAGTCACAAATTTTTGCTAGAATTAAAGAAAAACCAAAAGGACAGAATATGACAAACTACGACGAAGCCTATGCAAACGCATCGTTAATGCAAGCCTCACAAAATATCGCCGATGCCAGTGCCGCGATTGCTAATAGACATAGAGCGAAGGCGCAAGCAAGAAAAGTAAATAATGCGCTACAGGCGAAGGACGAATACATTGCTGAGCTTATTCGGCGAGGCGATATTTGGGAAGATCGCGCTGTGTCAGAAGAAGCAGCAAAAGATGCCTGGATACAAGTCATGCGATCGCTTGTTGCTGAAAATAGAATTGTCGGACTTAACAAAGATCAGTTGAATGCACGCTTTCACAAGATTTACGACTCTGATGTTGAAAAACGAAAGCAGGCTGTATTAGCAAAGCGGCGTAATCGATAAGCGTTGCTCAACAGTTTTTATTTTTGTTGAACAACGCTTTTTGTCTCACATTTCGTTATCTTTGTCGCTTCTCTCCCTTGAGCTCCCCTGTTCTAAATCGTTTTCCAGCTTTGTTTTGTTTTTTGATTCCAAATCTCCTCCCCCTCCTTCCCCTCCAGCCTCATCCAAACCTGCACCACCTGGACCGGGAGGTGTCGGCCCACGCTTAAGCCCGCCTGACCCTTGATGTACAGCCGCCGCAAAAATCGCCCGCATCCGGCTTTCGTCTTGCTGTTCGCCCAGCTGCTGACCACCACCGCCGATCCAGCGCATGGTGTTTTCAGGCAGGTGCGTGATCAGGCCAAACATCTTGTGCGTGAGAACGATCAAGATAAAGCCTGTGATCGTCAGCATTGCCAAAAATGTCATCGGGCCGACGATGAATGTCTCAGCGTTCAGCCCGAGAAAAAATATTTCCAAGCCCTCTCCGAGCAATTTCGAAACAAAAAGAATCAGCACAAATCCAAAGAGCAGCCCGACCACCATCAGCATCGGCCGCAGTAGGACATTCAGAAATAACATGTAGCCCTGTTTACCATGCTGGCCGGCAATGCCCTCCCCTTCTGGAATGGCGTGAGCGGCCGCCCAAATAGGGGCTGCTACTACGGTTTCGCAGACAAGAATCAGCCAGCCGGCCACCGCCGACACAGACCATCAATCAATACCGTGACAAACATCACATTTCTTTAATAATTATTAATTGATTGCTTAATAAGTATTAACAGAATCACCGCCCTCCTGTATCATAAAATTAAAAGAAAAGCAAAATTTTCCACATAAAAAATTCAACCCTAGTCAGTTCGCTTTTCCAATAAGTCACAAATTTTTGCTAGAATTAAAGAAAAACTAAAAGGACAGAATATGACAAACTACGACGAAGCCTATGCAAACGCATCATTAATGCAAGCCTCACAAAATATCGCTGATGCCAGTGCCGCGATTGCTAATAGACATAGAGCGAAGGCGCAAGCAAGAAAAGTAAATAATGCGCTACAGGCGAAGGACGAATACATTGCTGAGCTTATTCGGCGAGGCGATATTTGGGAAGATCGGGCTATTGTGGCCGAAACGTATTCCGAATCCCTGAAGACCGTTATCAGAGACTTGTTTAACGAAAACAAGCTTGGAGTCAGCAAGGACGAACTAAACCGTCGTTTTCGTCAGCTATACGATCCAGAAGTAGAAAAACAGAAACAGGCTGTCCTGACAAAACGCCAAAACCGCTAAAAAAAGGCCTTCAATTGAAGGCCTTTTTTGTATCACAGAGGGTCTTCCTCAGACTTTTCTTTGGACCTTCCTGGTTCCAAATCGTTTTCGAGTTTTGTTTTGTTTTTCGATTCCTCATCCGTATGACCTCCAGCCCCGCCTAAACCGTCATCACTACCCCCAGAAGCCACCGGCCCACGCTTAAGCCCGCCTGACCCTTGATGTACAGCCGCCGCAAAAATCGCCCGCATCCGGCTTTCGTCTTGCTGTTCGCCCAGCTGCTGACCACCACCGCCGATCCAGCGCATGGTGTTTTCAGGCAGGTGCGTGATCAGGCCAAACATCTTGTGCGTGAGAACGATCAAGATAAAGCCTGTGATCGTCAGCATTGCCAAAAATGTCATCGGGCCGACGATGAATGTCTCAGCGTTCAGCCCGAGAAAAAATATTTCCAAGCCCTCTCCGAGCAATTTCGAAACAAAAAGAATCAGCACAAATCCAAAGAGCAGCCCGACCACCATCAGCATCGGCCGCAGTAGGACATTCAGAAATAACATGTAGCCCTGTTTACCATGCTGGCCGGCAATGCCCTCCCCTTCTGGAATGGCGTGAGCGGCCGCCCAAATAGGGGCTGCTACCACAGTTTCACAAACCAGGATCAGCCAGCCGGCCACCGCCGCCACAGACCATCAATCAATACCGTGACAAACATCACATTTCTTTAATAATTATTAATTGATTGCTTAATAAGTATTAACAGAAACGCTGCTTGCCGCTATCATATAATTAAAGCAAAAGCAACTTACCACATAAAAAATCAATGCAGGTCAGTTCGCTTTTTTCAATGGGTCACAAATTTCTGCTAGAATCAAAGAAAAACCAAAAGGACAGAATATGACAAACTACGACGAAGCCTATGCAAACGCATCGTTAATGCAAGCCTCACAAAATATCGCTGATGCCAGTGCCGCGATTGCTAATAGACATAGAGCGAAGGCGCAAGCAAGAAAAGTAAATAATGCGCTACAGGCGAAGGACGAATACATTGCTGAGCTTATTCGGCGAGGCGATATTTGGGAAGATAGGGCGATCATCGCAGAAACGGAATCAATGTCGCTAAAGCATATTGTTAGAGAATTGATTACAGAAAACCAGTTGGGCATCAGTAGAGACGAATTTAATCGTCGATTCAAAAAAATATGTGATCCTGAGTTTAAAGAACGCAAACAAGCCGCATTAGCAAAACGAAACAATCGTTAATATACGCAGCCGCATTTTTTCGCTCAATTTGCGCAATGCGGCTGCGTTTGATCATACTCCTGATGACGGAGATTCCCTTGAACTCCCCTGTTCTAAATCGTTTTCCAGCTTTGTTTTGTTTTTTGATTCCAAACCACTTTCTTCTCCAGCCTCATCCAAACCTGCACCACCTGGACCGGGAGGTGTCGGCCCACGCTTAAGCCCGCCTGACCCTTGATGTACAGCCGCCGCAAAAATCGCCCGCATCCGGCTTTCGTCTTGCTGTTCGCCAAGCTGTTGGCCACCGCCGCCAATCCAGCGCATGGTGTTTTCAGGCAGGTGCGTGATCAGGCCAAACATCTTGTGCGTGAGCACGATCAAGATAAGGCCTGTGATCGTCAGCATAGCAAGAAACGTCATTGGGCCGACGATAAATGTCTCAGCGTTCAGCCCGAGAAAAAATATTTCCAAGCCCTCTCCGAGCAATTTCGAAACAAAAAGAATCAGCACAAATCCAAAGAGCAGCCCGACCACCATCAGCATCGGCCGCAGTAGGACATTCAGAAATAACATGTAGCCCTGTTTACCATGCTGGCCGGCAATGCCCTCCCCTTCTGGAATGGCGTGAGCGGCCGCCCAAATAGGGGCTGCTACTACGGTTTCGCAGACAAGAATCAGCCAGCCGGCCACCGCCGACATCCACAAGATAAAGGGAATCGAGGGCAAATAGTAGGTCAAGAATAACGCCAAGATGAATATCGGCAAAGTCGCTGCAATAACAAAAGAGCCGAGCTCGTTCACCACTGCTTTAGTGCCCGCCAGCAAGCCTTTGGCGCCGTTAAACGTGAAAAAGTTGGCGGCTTTTCCCCAAATGCCACTGCTACCCATTTCATAGCCTGCATTTACAGCAAAAGTAATACCAAGATAAGAACCAATAATCCCGTAGCTCGAATTAATCAAAAAACTTCCGATTGATCGCATATTCGAGATCGGATCGCCTTCGGTAAGCGCATCAACAATAACAAATCCACCACGCTCAAAGCCAATGTTGCTATTAATCACGTTTGACATCTTATCCAAAACACTACTCGGTTCGCCATTCAATTCTCGACTGGTCGTTTGTGGCGTTCGAGCAGCCATCTGGGTCTTTTTCGCGGCGATATCATCAAATCCATCCACGACACCAATCACTGTCGAATAATCATTGTAGGCCGTCACTTCAAGCGCCTGAACGTCCGGACCAACATAGACTGGCTGATTGTTAATAGTATCCGCTGCTGTTTCTTGCAAACCGGAAATCGTCCAAAACCATGCGCCAGCATGCACCCATCCTTTTTCAGACGCTGTTTCGGCAAAGTTGGTTAATGCCGCCCGGTAGCCAGGATTTTTCAAATTCACAGTTGACTTTACCGCGCTAGCCACTGTTCGCTCATAGGCGATTACCGCGTTATTGAGTGTATTAACATGCGGTGCACCATCGCCATTCACGATTTCGTTTGCAGCGGGAAACAGGGTACCAATCGCATTACGAGTCGCTGATATTCTCGCCGAACACAATTGACTGGATTGCTCATGGCAGTCGATCTTGATGTTGCCGATCTTTTCTTTAAGGTGCGCCATTTTGGGCGATGGCTTAAACCATAGGAAATAGGTCCCGCTTTTCCCGTCTTTGTTTGAAATCCACTCTTCCGAATAAACCGGGCCGCTCATCTTGTATTTGTTCATGCGAGCAAGATAAACCTGGGTTGCCTCACTTTTCAGAATCCCTTTCATCATGTCCCGGGCATTTTCCTTCATATTATCAGGGAGTGTTGCCACCATCTGTCCGCCATGCTTTGCCATATAAGTCACAGACTTAGACCAAATCGTATTTGATACGTGACTACCCACACTAATCATCAACAATACCAGTGCTTGCACAACTGATATACCTACGCCAGGAATCGGCGCCAGCATGGCAAGCGCGAACGCCGATCGAATAGGTGTCCATAACGTTGAATAACGTTTTCCCAGAGTTTCACCTTCATGTGCCGTGCCAATAACACCCACTCCCATGACATACACAAACAGCACTGCAACAGACAACAAGACACCACTGTTTACATATGCGAAGATTTCGAATACGACTGTCCAAGCGCTGTCACCGGATGGAGTACCGTTGTACAGCGTGTCCCAGTTTTCACCAAAAATGCTTGACAGCATATTATGCGCATCATCTTTTGCCGTTGTTGCCGCTTGCACGGTATTGTCAGCCTGCTCTTTCAATAATTCACCAGCCATGAAGCTCTCCCATGGATGGGGAGCGACCCCCCAGCGAGATCGCGTACCTTTCGCGCCGCAATAACAGCGGCTTTAGCGAAAGGGGTAAAGCGTCGAGCGCGAGGGCATCTTTAACTGCTTGCCCGGCGGTTTTATCAGTGTGCGTACGCATAGCCGTCCCCCCTTTGAATCAAAGTGTAGTTTTTGAAACTGGCTGTTATTTTTCCCAATTCTGTTTTTATATCGAACATACCGGTTGCACGAATACCAGCCAAACGCCCCACATGCTCACCGGCATATTTACCTTTCGGCTGATTTAACCTAACTAGGTCGCCAGTTTGAAAGTCGTGAACACGTTTGACACGCCCAGCCCCACCACGCGGAAATCCGTACTTATCGGGCCTCACTGTTTGCCGGGTGCCATGTCCGGTTGCTTTGATTAGCAATGGTTTCATATCGGGGTCGAGCGTAACGGTTGCACCGGATTCCCCGACACAAGCGGCATCTATCCAATGCGCCTTAGGATAGTCAAGGCGGGTACGATTGAACTTGGTTTGAGCGCCGGTTCCGGTTTCAACGGGTAAGCCGGTTTTTAGTAGATCGGTAAATAGTTTGTTCCTGGTTGCGTTAACGGCTGCGGCATCGGTCAATGGTTTTTTCAGTTGCGCCAACACCCGCTTAAGCACATCAGGCTTGTTTTTCAGGAAAACGGTAATATCTTTCGTGCCTTTGCGCGTATTGCAAGGCTCACAAGCCAATGTCAGGTTGCTGATGTTGTTGGTTCCGCCTTTTGCACGGGGTTTAATGTGCTCGATTTGCAAAGGCACATGCTCAGCCCCGCAATAAGCGCACTTCCTGCCCCATTTTTCCAGTAGGTACTCCCTTGCGCTATAGCCAGCCAACGTGCCTTGCTGGTATTCAACCCCAGCAATATTGGGATTGTTCATCTGCTGCATGTCGAACTTGACTCGCTCGACTGCAATTTCAGCTATGTCAGCCCATCGACGGAAACGATTAACCCAAGTCATCGTTGTTTCAACCCGATGTTGCAGGCTAGGTGGCAACCAGTTTTCAGCACGTACACGGTTATTGAACCGTGCCGCACGGTAACGGGTTTTTCGACCACGCCTACCCCTACGCAACGAACGCCGTGAATCCAGAGCGGCTTTGATCGCTTTGCCACGATGTTCCAGTTCAGCGGCAAACAACACGCGGTTATCATCATCCACAAGAGCAATTCCGGTCGTTTTTGAGCCTGGATCAATCTTGCAACTAAGCAGCTTTACAACTGCATCAGGCATGGCGGCTTTCAAAATAATGGTAAACGGGACGGTACGCCAAACAGCGGCTTTACCATCCCGAAGCAATGCTCTTGCCCGTGCCGGAGCGCAGGGTGTAAGCGGTTTCTTGGTGGTGTCTAAAACGAACACCGAATTAAAGGTAGTCATAAAAACGTCTCCTGGGCTTGCGCCCGTAATTGTCACCTCGACAATGATATAAAGGCTTGTCATGCTAGCCACACTGCCCGCTGATCCGGTTCGTGCTGTTTAATGGCTAACGACAGAGCCTGGAGCTGGTGAAGCACCCCAAGGTGTCATGACCTAAATATCGTAGGTTCTAAAGAACCTAAGTCTGGTTGAGCGTTATCAGCGCAAAAAAAGCACACTGATAAAATGATTAATTCGGGCGCTGCAGGGATGCAGGCACTCATTAATCAAGCCGGGCACTCAACTTATACTTTGCTCCTAATCCAAGTTGAAAAAGGGATATACTGCCGGTTTTTTAAAACGCTTATTTTATATAATCTGGTTATCAATACCGACACAAATATCAAAGAGGTTGATACAACGCTGGCAACCGTCATCACGGTAACTGAATTTATCAACGAGAACACGCAAACACCCAGAATAACCAAATAAACAACAATCTCAATTGACATATTTTTAATTACATCCGAAATTTGCTTATCGACGACCCCCCATTCACGCAAACAGATACTAAAATCCGCTTCGAAATTCGACGCGGAAATCATAGAACCTTTTGCATCCGAATAACGCTGCTTAGTTCGAGCAATTTTTTCTGTCACCAGGTCAAATGAATCCCTTGCGACAGGGATTTCTGAGCGCTTTTTTACATGTTCAATAGCATCCCTATAAGGTGCAAATAAAAATCCTACTACTTTCTTAAACATTACAAGCCCCCAATAAAAAATCTCTAAGCATTTGGCACGCCATTAAGACGCCATTGGCAACGCCGATACTTCTTCGTATTCTTCTTGACCTTGATCCTGTCCTTGATCTTGCTCAAACTCTGGCTTAGCATTGTTCAACAAATATTCGGATGCATCCTGAGCTTGTTTCACTGCTTTGAAAAACGCCCGATTATCGTTCTTTAACACATCTATCCAGCTGGCAATATACTCAGCGTGCTGGAGAAACCCATCGATATTGAGCTGCGCGCACATCATGGCAGAAGAAATTTCGGCTACCAGTTCTTCAAAAGCATATTTTTCATCGCCGAATTTCCCACTTAAATCTCTGTCCAATCGGTCCTGGTGCCCCGTCCAATGCCCTATTTCATGAAGTAACGTAGAGCAGAAGTCTTCTTTGGTAATGAAGGACTGAATCGGAGGCATGATAATGATATCTCGTAATGGTGAGTACGCCGCTTTATCCTGATTGCGCAGTAATTTGACATTGTTTTGTCTCATTAACTGGATCACCGCCTCATAAATTCCAGGGCTTTCAAACTCGCGTGTCTTTTCGAGGCTTGCCTGCTCTTCTTCAAAGAAGCTTTCCGGCAAACCCGAAACTTGGTCCAGGTTAAAGACAGGGGTCTTCGTTAAAAAAGGTATTCGCTCAATTTGGCTTCCCATTCCTTCAGCAATCAGTTCACTTTCTTTTTTTGCGCTCAACCATTGACCTTCAAATTTCGCTCGACGCTTATAAAACACAACAAAAGCTTGGCTTTTCTGGCCCTTTACAGATCCGCCCAGGTCTACCGCTTGTTTAAATGATAGCCATTTAGAGGATGAAAATTCTCCAGACACTTGCGCCATCGATAACAGAATCTGGTTGATGCCTTGATATGTTTTTTTAGTCTTTCCATTTGCCGGCAAACCAAGTCCATTAGAATTCCAAGGCTTAACCCAGGGGGCGACCCCCTCTTCCAGCGAGGCCAAGATTGTATCGGTGACAACCTGAAAAGTGCTATTGTGTTTTTGTTTTTCCGCCATTTGGCTCATCCAGAAAATATTATAAACAAATGAATGCTACAACATTTTTTAATTTTTATTCAATGATCGCTTATTTATTAAGGTTACACTATGTATCTAGTCCGATGCCAGCAAAGCGACAGGGCTTCTGATAGTAAGCATAAAACCGGCTACTCCAGTGCGAGGAGGATATCAACCTAATATTGATAATTTTCTTCGCCGGGAAAGCAATCGTCGTCATAATCATCAGGGATTTCGTCAAAACCATATAGATCAATATCGGCTTCGGTCAAACAATCCTCCAAATCGTCATTTTGACGTATTACTATCTCGTACTGATTCATTAGGCGCTGCCGTTATCGACAGATTGTTTTACTGTTTATTCTTCGAACAAAATCATCGAAGCTCTCCCATGGATGGGGAGCGACCCCCTAGCTGGATTGCGTAGCTCAAGCGGAGCAGTAGGCGCGAGGGCATTTTAGACTGCTCGCGCAGCGGTTTTTTATCAATACTATCCATAACAGTATCCGTCAGAGGGTTGAATTAGGGTTGCCAGCTTCGCTGAAAACCATGTTTGTTTTTTGTTGACCGTGAGGGAAAGAAAGTTGCTTGCTGTCTTGATCGCTGTTATGCGACCTTTATAGGTGCCCGCATATTTGCCCTTTGGTTGAATAAGGCTAATCAAGTCACCCGTTTTAAACCCAAGCACAGTCTTGGTCGATTTAGCTTTTGCGCATGGAAAACCGTATTTGTCTGTCCGCACCGTTTGCCTGTTGCCTTGGCCCATTGCTTTGATCAGTAAAGGCTTGTGGTCAGGATTAAGCGTAACAGTTTCTCCGGAGTCACCGACACAGGCCGCGTCAATCCAATGTGCCTTGGGATAATCCAACCGAGCTCGGTTAAACTTGGTTTGTGCGCCGGTACCCGTTTCGACGGGCAAGCCGGTTTCAAGCAAAGACACAAACAGTTTATTTCTGGTTGCGTTAACGGCGGCAGCATCGGTTAGCGGCCTCTTAACTTGCGCTAGTATCCGCTTAAGCACATCAGGCTTGTTTTTCAGAAAAACGGTAATATCTTTCGTGCCTTTGCGCGTATTACAGGGTTCACAAGCCAAGGTTAGATTGCTGATGTTGTTGGTTCCGCCTTTTGCGCGAGGTTTAATATGCTCGATTTGCAGCGGCACATGCTCAACACCACAATAGGCGCACTTCCTGTGCCATTTTTCAAGTAGGTATTCCCTCACGCTATAGCCGGCCAACGTGCCTTGTTGGTATTCAGCTCCGGCAATATCAGGATTGTTCATTTGTTGCATGTCGAACTTAACCCGTTCAACAGCAATTTCAGTAATACCCGCCCAGCGACGGAAACGATTAACCCAGGTCACCGTAGTATCAACACGGTGCTGCAGACTGGGCGGCAACCAGTTTTCAGCACGCACACGATTATTGAACCGTGCGGCGCGGTAACGGGTTTTTCGACCACGCCTGCTGCGGCGCAACGCCCGGCGTGAATCCAGCGCGGACTTGATTGTCTTGCCGCGATGGGTTAACTCGGCGGCAAAGACAACCCTGTTATCCGAATCAACTAAGGCAATGCCGGTAGTTTGGCTGCCTGGGTCAATTTTGATAGTAATCGGTTTTACAACAGCGTCCGGCATAGCCACTTTCAAAATTATCGTAAATGGGACGGTGCGCCAAACAGCAGCCTTGCCATCCTGAAGTAATGCCCTTGCCCGTGCTGGTGAACAGGGTGTAAGCGGTTTTTTAGTCGTGTCCAAAACAAACACTGAATTAGTAGCCATAAAGACTTCTCCTGGGGTTACCCCCGTAATATTTACCTCGCCCGGAACATAAAGGTCGTTCAGGATTTTCGATTCGCTGATTCCAGATACAGCAGCATTCTCAATCCCACAGAGCCTGGAGCTGGTGAAGCACTCCAGGGTGTGTCGCTTTCGCTTCACTTTATGTCGTCTGCCGGGTAAACCACCGGCGGGCTGGTTGAGCTTTTATCAACAACAGCATTGATAAAAAATAATCAAAAATCGCGCTGCACGGATGCAGGTGGGTTTTGATTAAGCTGGGCGCTCAACTTTAAGCTACTCACAACCTTTATTTGATTATAATACCATATATTTAAAACCCCACTAATACAAAAAACCCGAGAAATTGGGGTTTTTGTATTGCAAGTCTGTGCTCGGCGCATCGATTACGAAATTCCGTGAGTCGCCTGACTATTGGAAAAACCCAAAATTTTATTTTTTAACTCGCTAAAAAATAAAGTGAGCCTTTCGACCATTTCATGCAACCTGTCTGTTAAACCAGAACCGTCCGATAGCTTGAACAACTCGCTTTCTTGCTGCCATTTGGCAATTTTATCCGTAAATCGCTGCTCCAGTTCATTCACTAACTGTGATCCATTTTCCTGCTTAGAGAGGCGCTTAGCACGTTTTTTGATATTGCTTGAATATTCCTGGATCATAGAATGTAGCTGCCCCATCCGCATACGGTCACTTTCCGAATACGCATTTGGATGTTGTGATGACAGCCTCTCTGTAAATTGCTTTGTCGCATCAGATTTTTCAGTTCCGTCCGGCATGCCCATGATATGCAGTTTATCGCCGGCCATAGTTGACCTAGTATTTAGATAATCGAACGCTTCATCTATTTTGTCAGATTGCGCCCGCAGCATATTTTCAAAGGATCTCTCACTATTTTGGCGCCAAGTAGACAACCTCTTTTTGAATGCTTGTTGGGCGGCATTTCCCATAACGAGAGGCGCGTTAATTAATGCCGCGACAGCTTCTGCTCCGGCGCCGGCAGGTTGAGACCTTCTTTTGTAGCTCTGTCCATCCAATAATTGTTGCCGCCTAATCGCCTCCTGCGTCATTTCTTGTTCACTGACTTTTTTTTTGGGAATTGCTTCGTATTGCCTCTTAATATCATCGAGACCGACATTGTTCTCCAATAACTTTTGCATATCCATTGGCAGGTCGCCAAATGCCGTATTTAGCACATCAGTGCCCCCGATCATATAGGAAGATACGTTCTCACCTTTTTTTTGGTTTACCAATTCCAGAAATTGTTGTTGAGCTGACTTTTTTTCCAACTTCAAATCCAATACTACATCACTCTCTAAGTCGACAGGATTGATGCTGTCAGTGGTTTTAGGAGTGTCATAAAAAGAATCTTTACCGGCGCCTCCTAAAGGCAAATCTTCTCCATACGGGGCGGCCTCATCGGCAATATCCAAACACTCCTGTCTATATTCTTGAAAATCCGGATCGGCCTCAGGATTTGTGGTTACTGTCTTTTTCATTTTTTTCTCTCGCTTAGAACATTCATTCGTTATTGTTGTTCGGCCAAAAATTGCTTGTTTGCTTCAACGCGCAATTTATCTAAGCCGGGCAACATTTCTTTATTTAATTCTTGATGCGTTCTTTCAGCCATCATATAGGCAATATCCCTCATATAGCGGAGGTTCATTAATTCAACTTTTAATCTGAGCGCATTAATGACTGTATTCTCCCGAATAGCATATTCACTCGATTTACCTGCCATAATGTCGGAATACCATTTTTTATTATTAGTTTTGCTGTCTGACAATAAACTAAGCATGGATAGGGTCGACATTTTCTTTTTGCCCTCATCGTCTGGAACAGCGCCAGGATAATCAACCGGATCAGTTTCGCTACGCATTTCCTCCCAAAAATTAGCCGCCCACTCATCATATTCAATGGTTGGCATTTGCTCATCAATAAACCGATTGTGGACATTGGTTGGGACGATAGTGCGCTCATCATAAATCTTGCGACTAAGTGTGTGCTTCTGTCCGGCAGATGTTGCTTCATGTCCCTTTTTCAGATTTTTCGGAGGGTTGGGATTTAACACCAATTTAGGCGCTTCCTGCGCCATTTTTCTTGCTTCTTTAGTTTCATAAACTTCATTTTTAGGCACCAAGTGCTCGGGCTTGATATCTTCCTGCTTTATTTGGGAAAGATCCTCAACAACTTGTGAAGCATTATTAAACACATGATTGCGTTCAAATATTCGATCGTTCCCCTTTTTCAGCAATTCTTTTTGCGTCATGGACCCAGCGTGCATTGCAATACCTTGTTTATCTGGGTAACAGATATCAGGAGTTGCTTGTTCACCAAATTGTTGTCTTGCATAATTGCGTTGCTTAGCTGATTCAACTTCTACCATTAAGTCATGAAGAAACTGATTCTGGTTTTCGAACAGCTTTGTTACTGTTGTTGTGTTTTGCCCAATTTTGGTCTCCAAGGCTTGGCCAACGCGCTTAACGGTGTTTTCAGTAGATTTCTGTGCAGAGATTTGCTCTTGGACGCTAGAATTGACTTCCTGTACGCTGGAATCTACTTGTTTCACGCCTTGGTCAATATTCATGGCGTGTTGACGCACAATTTGCTGAGTTGCCTCCAAAGCAAATGCTGCAAACACATGTTGAGAAGCCATTAAGCCCCCAAACAGCATTAAAATAGACAATATTTTGTTTGAAAAAAAATTCATCAAATTTACGCGAGAAACCCCACTTCTTAGAGTGGGTAGGGATAGCGCCCGCCCGGTAGTAGGCGGCCATTCTCGCTTCCTCCATTGGACCGTTTGCTATCGCTGGTTGATTAAAATACTCATTACTACCGTCTGCTCATTTACTGTACCGAGACAACAACCTGTTTTTTTGGACAGGTTATTAATGGCCAACCTATGTAGCAACCGTAAGTTTTGTTATAATAAATATATTACCATATATATTTTCATATAAAAACATGTTGTACGACCCTAACCCACTCGAAGATCGAGTACTAAAAGAATGGGCGGATCAAATCCATAAAGATCTATGGAAGACCGCTCAAAACATGGAGCAGTCCGAGGATTGGCTTTATGATCAAGCCGGAGACACCTTTTTAATGGCTTGTGTCAGGCTCGCCCAAGTCTTTGATACAGAAATTCGTCACGCCGGCATTTTTATTGAAAACAATAGGGAGAAAATCGCGTTTATTTATGGATTAGCATATCTAAGCACCTGCAAATCTTTGCGATTACTTAATCTCGCCGGTCAACGCCAACCGGGTCTTGGCGGCGATATAATTCAGGTCTGTATTGATCAGCTAAAAAAAGAAAGTCGTCACGAAGCCCAATGCAATATTGTTTTAATGCGTATTAAGCAAATTATAAAAATGGATTGCTATCAACGGATATTTGGTCGGGATCGGCGCCAGCTAGTCCTCCAATTCTTTGACGAAATCAGAAATGAAGAGCAAGAAATCTATGAATAAGAAAAAAATATTTTCCTTTTTGGCGGTATCGTCATGCTTCATAACCATGTCGGCATTGCCATCTACAGTCATGGCGGATGGCGGTGTGTCATCATCTGATGTGTGTAGCGCGGTCCGCCTCCAAGCAATGCGAAAAGCGGCTGAGGACGGAACCAATGAAATTCAAAAAGTAAGCAACCCTACGCTGGATTTCTTAAATCAGTGTATTGGCAATATTAACAAGCCAACCGGCTATTCATTGGGAATACCGAATATCATGGACGCACTAAAGAATAAGGCATGCAGCCTGGCACAAGACACAGTCGGCACCAAGGTCAATGACTTAAACAGTAGCATGAACTACTCTTGGTCTGGGTACGGCATTAATTTTTCAGCGGGCACTTCTGTGAATAATTCCACAGAGGCCGCAAACCAGATATGGAAAAACATGGGAGTTAAACCCAGTCAGCATAAAAATTCTATCGGTGATCAAAATTACTAACCGCTTTACTGCGGCATAAAACGATTTCTCGCCGAGTGCGCAATATCACCGGCGAGTCGATCAGCATCCATGCTTATCTTCAAAGAGTTCCAGCATATGTTTTTTGTTGACGGCTGAGCTTGATTACCTGGACGCTTTTCCCGCAAGCTTTATCAAATAGCGATTAGCTCTAGCCACAATACGATGCAGACTTGTCATTGACCGCATCTTCTTTACCACATTTCGGATGTATCGATCTCGATATTTCGGGGTTTTTGAATGATATCTTCCGACCGCCTTCCAAATATTTTTATTCGCATCGACATATTGACGATGAAAGATAGCGCCGGCCGCATATACATTAAGACAGCCGTTCCAAAGCAAATCCTTTTCTGTGATGCCGTGTAGCTTTAATTGCTTTAGCCACACGGTATTGATTTGCATTGGGCCATAGTCATATGTCCCATTTTTATTTCGACTAGCCTTACCTACCTGGCCTGACTCTTGGGCCATTATCGCAGCCAAAGCTGCTATCGGAATTCTGTAAGTCTTTGCTACTTGCTGCACACACTCCACCGTCACTGGCGTTGCGATTACATAATTAGAATCAGGGGGGGTATCCAACATCTGTGCCTTTAAATTAATTGAGTGTGTGCTGCTCGTCGGTATTTTGCTGCATGTTTAGCTCTGGATAGACAATGTCTAAATTTCGCTGAATATGGTGATGAGCCGCCTCAAAAAGAAAACCGTTTTCTACCTCCATTGAGGTTTTGTGGTGTTCAGTTCTTTGTTCTTTCGACATGGATTTGATATCGCTCAATTGTTTATTAACTTCTGAAAACAAAGCGCTTGCATAAACACGGCCAATTGTCTTCATGAAGCCTAAACGAAATTTCAGAGCGTCATCCTCACCAAACGAGTCACATGCATATATCTTCATGGCCTTATCAACATCCTCTTTAATGGACTCCCTGATTAAGAGAATAAACTCATCCAATGATTTATTGCCCAACCACATTTCTCTAGATTTTTCAGTGAATGGGCGTATCACATCAAAAGTTGCGGTACACCGATCCATAACGATTCCCCACTGCAGGGCTTCATCTGTCGCTCTCGGCGCGCCAGAAAAAACGTTCTCAGGCGTTGGCTCGATGGTGTCAATATAGCTAATCAACATATTACTCAATGTCTTGGTATCTAAATTTTTGTAGCCATTTTTCCAGCCTTCCGCAACAATTTCAGCTGCTCGCTCTCCCAGCAAACCAAAGTAATAGCCATTTTGATTTAAATTAAAATGCTCGAGCACCTGTTGAGTAATATCACGCGTTTTTTCCAGCATGGTAGAAATGGAATCAGACAAATACTGGTCACTGGCGTCCATCCCAGGCCCTTCAAATAGAGCGGATGTAATTGGCAAGGTCATTTTTGCCATATTAATTTTAATCTTTATGTTTTTTGCTAATTGCTGCTCTGCAATATAGGGATCCATATATCCCTCAGGAATTTCAGACTCGTTTAACATCGTTTTTTTCATTATCGTCTCCCATCTAACTTATTGAATGCTAGGATCCATCGACAGATCTTCGTGCGATTCTTCGAGCAATTGATAAAGCAAAGGACTGACTGTTTTATCAGCAAGCTTGCTTAGCTCCAAATGATCTAAGCCGTTTTGAAGGCATTGCTTGTACAGCAAATCAACAACGTCGTGAATTGCCAAGCTAATTAACGCAATATTGATATCACTGTCTGGCGCATCTTGAACCAGCACGACATCCATTAATGATTCGTCTTCGGATGCCGGTTTAACCGAAAACCCATTGATCATGCCCAAAACTGGATTATCGAATGGAGGATGCTCATCAATATTTGGTAGCAGAGTGTCCGAACTCTCAATATGACGAAGCATTGCCGAATAAATAATTGGCAGAAAACCCATTGGATCAGCTGCCTCATCCGATGTAATCTCATTGCCGACCAGCTTTAATGGCACGCTAAAACTTGATAACGACTTATTAGTCAGTTCTGAAAGCAAATTTATTCCAGACATGAATTGCATTTAACCACCACCGATTCTTATTTTTAATTAGTATATGATACAATATCTTTTAATTTTGTTTAATGTTTCAATGAAAAATAACACTCAGTTGCGCAATGCTCTGACTGCATATAACTATTTGCTTCACCATTGCTTGCATGGCAATTGCCGTGTTGAGCGCCAGGGCGATCTCCTTTGTTTTATGCTTGACGGAACTTTATCGGTTCACTCGTTTGCTTTAATGACGCATGAAAATCAAGTAATCCTGTTAGCCCGAAATGTTCCGGAGCTAAAATGGTTTAGTCAATTTCCTTGGGAGTGCGTGTCCGCCAATAAAGCAATGAACAGTATTGAACTTTGCTTTTCTCAGGACGCAGGACATATTGCGACGTCTATTCAGGGTTCTGAAGCTCAACTTGAGACACCCTCGTTTATCCTGTCGATTCCCTGCTGTCTCCCGCTTATAGATATCCTTAATCGTGTTTCCACAATCAAACTTGGTGAATTTAGCGTTGAACAGAGCAAAACTTCTGTAACTCTTTCCGGCGCACCCCAAGTCAAGATCGAAAGAGGTTAACAATGGGTCTTAACATAAATTTTCAGAACAGCAATGATGCTCAAACTTTTCAATTTGAGCCTGAATTGATAAATGCGCCACTGCTTTCTTTAAATGGCACTTCGATTGAAGACTGGCCAGACAAGCTATACAGCCAATTCAGGCAGCAATCGCAATATGCTTCAATGATCTCAGAAGCCGAAAATTTGATGCAAGAGCATCACGCGTTAATTGATGCCGGAAAAGCTATATTGGATTTCCATGATCAGCTTGAAGCAATCAGTCGAGGCCTGGATATCGGCCTATTCATGTTGAATGGTAATGACGACAGTGCACTGAAGTTTCTTTTTAAAACTTATCAGGCATTTATTGCTCCAGGTCTAAAACTTGCGCGATCGGAAAATATCAGTGATTCATTTCATCAAAATCGAGCGAGAAACCCGGTTCTTTAGGGCCGGGAGGGATAGCGCAAGATTGAATTGTCTCACCAAAAAACATAATGATGTTGTAGGGGGTTGCTATTAACAGTTTTATTATTTTCTATTAAACTCATAATATGACAGTGAAACGCGCGTATAAATATCGATTTTACCCTGATGCTGAACAAGAAGTTTTGTTGACTAAAACGTTTGGTTGCGTGCGCTTTGTCTATAATGCCATCCTTCGGTACCGAATGGATGTTTACCAGCAAGACCAGGTTAAAATCAATTATTCTGGCGCCAGTGCAAAATTAACCGAACTGAAAGTGACGCCGGACCTGTCGTTTCTCAAAGAAGTCTCCAGCGTACCGTTGCAACAATGTCTTCGACATCAGCAAAGGGCGTTTACGAATTTTTTCGAAGGCCGAGCAAAATACCCGGTGTTTAAATCGAGAAAACACAAGCAATCTGCAGAATTTACTTATCGAGCATTTACTTACAAGAACGGCCAGCTGACTTTGGCCAAATGCAAGAGCCCGTTGGACATCCGCTGGAGTCGGAAGCTGCCTTGCGCGCCATCAACCATTACCGTGTCCAAGGATCGGGCTGGCCGCTATTTCGTTTCCTGCCTGTGTGAATTCGAACCGTTGTTACTGCCGGTAACCGATAAGAAAGTTGGCATCGATGTCGGCATTAAAGACCTGTTTGTGTCCTCGGACGAATTTCGATCCGGGAATCCTCGCCATACCGCGAAATACGAAGTGAAACTGGCAATCCTTCAGCGTCGCTTAGCGAAAAAGACGTTAGGCGGCCGAAACCGGGCAAAAGCAAAGCGCAAGGTCGCCCGCCTTCATGCAAAGATCGCCGATTGTAGACAGGATCATTTGCACAAGCTGTCACGCAAACTCATTAACGAGAACCAAGTGGTTTGCGCGGAAAACCTTGCAGTAAAAAACCTGATCAAACATCCCACGCTCGCCAAATCGATTGCCGACGCCAGCTGGGGCGAACTGACGCGCCAGATCGAATATAAAGCGAATTGGGCTGGCAGAGTCTATGTTGAAATTGATCGGTTTTTTCCGTCCACCAAACGCTGTCATTGCTGCGGTTTAGTTACCCAATCCATGCCGCTGAACGTTCGGTCCTGGGAGTGCCCGCAATGCGGGACGAATCACGATCGCGACCTGAATGCAGCGAAAAACGTTTTAGCCGCCGGGCTGGCGGTGTTAGCCTTTGGAGAGAATGTAAGTGATGACGATATTCCGATATCACCATCCGATTCTCGATGAATTAGGAATCCCCTTCCTTTAGGTGGGGGAGGAAGTCAAGTTGGTCAGGAAAGCGACGAATCATTGAGTGATAGCGCCTCGCCGTCCTTTTAGCTTCCAAGCGACTTATTTTCCCAGCACCCGGAATTGGCTGCAGCCAATTCCGGGTGCTGCCTAGCACTTAACTGGATGCAGTATTCACCGCGGTGAAAACAGCTCTTCTTCACTTCGAGTATTTTCACTGCTCAACTGCTGCTTAAAACTTTTAATCCGGGCCTTAGCCTCAGTTAAGGCATTAATATGAGCGTCGATAGCATCTTCTGAAACAAAGTATTCCGTAGGATTATCTGTACTCCCTTGGACTAAATAAAGATGGATTTTTGGAAGATTATTCACTGTTCGCGATGACTGTTCAAAATCTAGCTGACAGCCATTGCTATGGGGGATTATGATACTTTCGTCGTTAAATTTCTTCATCAAAATACTTACTCGAAATGATTTGTTGTGATTTAATATATTAATGATACCACAGTTTATTTTTAAATAACATTTCGCTGGTCAACGATCAAACCGAGCTGTGAATTTGAACGATAAAATTTTATCTCTTACAACCGCCCTCAATCCTAATCAAGAGCTCAAAGATTATATGGATTGGTTATTTATCGGCATGTCAGAAAGCGATATTGCGATCCGACTTAGTGTCGCTATTCACGTCAAAAATCGAGGCGGCAGCTTGTCTGAGATTAGTGAGGCAATGAGTTATTCAATTGACTACCTTAAAAACCTTACTGGACGCCAAAAACTGACTGCGGATCAAGCGTTATCACCAAAATCTGGAGAGGATATTTATTTTGATAATGATCTGGATTATTTTTCCAGGTCAACTACTCAAAAGATGCCGCGTAATGGAAAACAAAAGCCTAGCCGCGAAGAATCACCTTCTTATACGCCGGTGAGCCAACCATCAGAGGCTTATCAATCCAAACCAATACAACGCACACCCGAAAACATTTCGGCCTCAAAAACAGCGCTTTCTCAAGCTAGAGCGCTTTTATAGCGCCTATTTACTGCGTTTCTTAATGTTGTCTAATAATGTCGATACCGCAGTAGTTAATTCCTCTTTGTTAACAGAGCTATCCTTACTTGGTTTTGGAGGCTTCGGATAACGCATGTCTTTCTGAATGCTATCAGCAAGCTTCGTCGCCTTTATCTTGGCTTGATCTTCAGAAATGCCTGCTTTTACATTCAACCGAGTCATATCTTGCTCAAACTCAGAGTCGATAATATCCGCTCCCATCCATTGAGATGATTGTTTTAAAGTTTCAGCCGGCGTCAACACTTTTTCTTTCTCGCTCGCCCCATTTACATCTCGTAATTTAGCCGAATTCATTACCAGGTTTTTTGCCTGATTTTCTAAACCATCTTCTATGCCTGGTATATCATTTTCCATGCTTTTATTTGCCCGAGCTGACCTCTCAAGATCTGCAATAGCTTGATCAAAATCTTCCTCGCTCACATTATCAGTGCTTTCCTCATCAAGGCCTCCGTCAATTGATTCATGAGAAAATGTATCGGGTGAAACAGGAATTGAATTTTCCATTTCTTCAACATCCTTATCGATAACATCAATCCATTGCATAAAAGCAATTATCGCCTGCTCCATGGGATTGTATTGGCCTGGACTGTTAAAAACACTGGCTATCGCCTCAATTTGATCGGTAGTCTCTAACTCACTCCTTTCAATATCGGTTTTATGCTGAGCAATCGTCTCCCCTTTTTCGATTAACCGATCAGTCAATTCTTTAAGAGACCCAAATTTGAGATCGATTTCTTTCGGGTCTGGCAAAAACACCTGAACCATTTGATTGATACGAATTTGCCCGTCTTTTGGCAAAGGAGGATTAGCATAAAAAACCGACCCTCTTACAACATCACCATTAAAAAACGCGTGAAATTCACCTTCAATTTGCTCCTGAAGATCTCGCAGATTGATCCTGGCACGCTCTGTAGCTCGCGCCGTCATGTCGTCATTGTAATTAATTGGCGCAAATGATTCTTTATTAATTGCCGAACCACCAGACTCCATTACCATGACATCCCCGGATAATTTATTAAACAATTCCCAAGTTTCACCAGCTGACTCCATTTTAAGGGCAAATTTATATTTACTATTCTCCACGATTTGTTGTGCGCCTTCAGCGTCGGCTTTTGATATCCCTGCATAATCTTGAGAAGCCAAAATAGCTGCGATACCCAGCCCGCGCCCCTGAGTTAACACTTCAACATATCCCGGCGTGGGGATAGCTGCGTATTCATCAGTTACTGATAGGAAAGGAGCTGGAGCATCCGTCGGCAAGGAATACAAAACATCTTCAAAGGTCCCTTCTTGTCCTGAGCCTAAACCAATGCTGATCGCATTTTTAATAGATGACAAAGATATAACACCAAGGTTTTTCAGCTCTTCTGGTGCTAGCGCTAATGCCGGCAATAAGGTTACCAAAATACGTCGGTTCTGCACGACATCATACATATCAACCTCACCCATGGATGAACCATATATATGGGAATACGTATCAGTCATATTGTTTAGAGCAAGACCAAAATATGAGCGTGCGTAACCATGTTGCTCATTCAACGATCGCGGCTGTTTATCAAGAGGCTTTCCGTCTACATAGCCAACAGATGATAAAAACGCCTTCAGAGAGGTTTTGGCCATTTCAGAAATGTCGGCCTGCAGCAATTCAAAGTTTTTTTCAAGAGTGATGTATTCACGGATGACACCAGGTGATAGCTGCAGCTCCCCCTTATCTCTCAATTCAACAAGGCCATACATCATAGCACGCATTAAGGATTGGGCATTTTGAGAAAAAATAGCATTGCTACCTTCTGATTTAGGAATCAGTGATACAAACATATTCGCCAATGCCTCGGCGTTTCCGTAAGTCAGAGGATTAACCGTGTTTGTCGTGCGTATTGGCATCACCCCGCCCGGCAAACCAGACTTACCCCGTGTCAAATAGTTTATAGTGCGAAAATCATCATCGCGTCCAGCAATTCGAGTTAACACATAGATTTGAGCTTGCAGCTTTGGTGCCGCTTTGGGATCAATATAAAAAAAACCGGATCCCATGGCGATAGCATTAAACGCCAATGACACTAAAAACTCTGTCTTACCTGAGCCTGTAGTTCCGAATGCCAAAATATGGGTCAATACATCACTGGAGCGCCCCCATAATTCATTTTTAGTTCCATGCTCGTTTCCAAATAGAAAAACCCCTTTGGCCTTATCGTATCCTCCGCCTGGCTTACGAGCGCCCCAATCTGTACCTTGATATGTTGACGGCATTCTGAAGGGAAGATGATCATTTTTTGTTGCGCTTACTCTCGCTAAATATGCGGTAATACCTATAATTAAAACAAAGTTGGTCAACACAGGAAAAATAAATGCTGTCCCAGACAACATGATCATTATTATGGCAAAAAATAATCGGCTAGCAATTATTTCGAATACACGAGTTAATAGCGGTCGTATATCTCTTATTTGCGTTTTTCGATCAACTTCGTGGTTCGGGTCGAGTCCCCTAAATGTTTTCATAGTTTTTTCTTATAAATGCTACAACATTATTTGATCGGTAAGAAACCTGAGTTTCTTATACTTTTTTCCAAGCTAGAGACGCCGAATTCAATCTGCGGCTCGTGTAACGACATTCTGGCCATATCTTCAATCTTATAATGAGACCATGCTCCAAGGCCTTCAGCCCAGGCAGTTGAACCACCGTCCTGATTTAATGCATACCACAATTCACGATCAGTTGGTCTGAGCCAAATAAATTGGGAGCATGCCAAGACACCTTTTTTTCGGGCGGCAGAAAGAAGCGCCATCAGCCAAGTTTTCACATAAGAAGAGTGATTTTTTATTGCATATTGGACGCTCTCATTATCAATATACTTGGAGATCATTTCCTTTGATCCACTGTCATCGATAATCAGCGCCTCATCGCTTGACCTTGGCTCCACGAATGACAATGACGCCTGATCAAGTAATTTTTGCCCCTTATCTTTTTGTCCCGCAATAAACGCCATAAATGCAGCAGCCAAAATTCGTTCATGAATTGCCAAGTCATCGACACCGGCAAAAGATCGACCTAATTGTTTAATTAGCAGCCATTTTGATTCTTCCGAATCCAAAGAAAGTAACTGATTTTTTTTAGGAGATAACAATGGAGACTTTATATTGGCGAGACCTGTAGATGAATCAATGATGAGCGATTTATCAACGGGTTTCTTATGCTCATCTAGTAAAAGATTATTTTCAGCCACCCATTGTAGCGGCGTTCGAGCTACCTTCCATGGTCCACTATCGAGAGGCTCGTCTAGTAAATCACGATTGGCTACCGGCGCCATACATGGAAATTCATGCACGTTATTTATCATCAAAGACTTCATGCTAAACACGCGTCTATAATTTTCGGAAACGCCATGCCGATAATAAGAGTGCCAAAGTAAACCCAGTAAGACAGCGATTACAGGGTATCGAGTGTATGTTCCCGTTAACCTAAATAACGCAATGACCTGATTAAGATCGTATTTTCCTGGATTACCCCACTCTAATTTTTTTAGAACTAAGGATGCATCCGATGCGCCAAATAGCGCGAAAAATTGAAGCTGATATTTATTGATTGCCAATAAATAGGTGTTAAATTCAGCTCGGTGTGCATCATAATACATATTGGCAACAAGAAGGAGGACTGCGATTATTATGCAGACCCACATCAAGTCATCCATACCGCCTTTATTGTCATTCATAAAAATAATTTAACATATATAGATAACAACATTTTATTACAAATAAATCATTTGTTTAATATGTTGAAAGCAAATTATTTAAGACCACAGGCCTTTTGGGGGGAATTTTAAATTTATAACCTGGCGATATTTGACATCCTCCCCTCCCTAAAGGAAGGGGAGGATGTCAACTGAGTCTAATTCCGCTACCTTCGTCTTGATCGGGTGTGGTTTCTGGCATGCCAAATTCCTCCTGAACAATACGGAGTACCGATACCCCTATATCATCCTCTTCCAGCAATGGAAAACTTTTGCGTAACTTGTTTGAAATCTCACCATGGTTATCCCTGATTGACCGAACAATCCGATCGATCACCGTATCCGGTCCCTCGATAACTTCCTTGATTCTAGCTCGCGCGGACCGAATACTACGCAAATAACCGGCCTCCTTCCTCATTGAAGATAAGCACGGATGCTTATCGACCCGCCGGCGACGTTGCGTGTTCTGGTTAAAATCTTTCAAATAGACCGATTTTGAACCCAGAGCACTCAAGCCATGGCGCCAATTTAATTCGCATAAACACTTAATCTGCATGCGTTAATGTGGTTTAATGATTATATGATACAACAGAAAGCGTATAAATTCCGATTTTACCCGACTCGTGATCAAATCGAGCAGTTGAATCGTGAGTTTGGCCATGCGCGCTTTGTGTGGAATCATGCCCTGGGACTGCGGAGCAAAGCCTATCGTCGCCGGGGTGAATCGATCAATTATGTCGGCCTGTCCAAACATTTCACTCACCTGAAAAAGCAAACGGCTTTCGCCTGGTTAAAGGATGCGACCGCCTCCTGCCTGACGCAAAAATTGATTGATTTGGACAAAGCCTTTAAAGGTTTTTTTCAAGGTCAAGCCGATTATCCCCGGTTCAAGAAAAAACAGCACCGGCAAGCTGTGCGCTACCAGCTGGACCAGCGCATTGTGGCGTCCAACTATCGGGCCGGGGAGTTTTTGAAGCTGCCCAAGTTGGGCGCCTTGGCGATTAAATGGAGTCAGGTACCGGCCGGCACCCCGAAAATGGTTACGGTGACAAAGACGGCGGCCGGCCGTTATTTTGTTACCTTCATGTGCGAAGTCGAGATCCAACCGTTGGAAAAAACCAATCGGGCGGTGGGGATCGATGTCGGCATTAAGGATGTGGCGGTGACCAGCGACGGGTTTTTCGCCGGCGCGCCGAAGTACAGCTACCGCCATCATCGCAAGCTAAAGCGAGCCCAGCGGACGTTGGCCCGCATGCAAAAAGGCTCTAACCATTGGCGCCGGCAACGGCTCAAGGTGGCGAGACTGCATGAAAAAATCGCCAATAGTCGCCAGGACTTTTTACACAAACTGACCACATGGCTGATTCGGCGCTATGACATTTTGTGCCTGGAGGATCTGAATGTGGCCGGGATGCTGAAAAACCGCCGGCTGGCCCGGGCCATCGCCGATGTCGGCTTGCACAAACTAAAAACGTACCTTGAGTACAAGGCGCAATGGTATGGGAGAGAGATCCGAATTATCGATCGCTGGTTTCCCTCGACAAAAACCTGTTCCGCGTGCGGAAAGCAGCATGCCATGCCATTGCACAAACGGGTTATGAAATGTGATTGCGGCCTCGAAATGGATCGAGACCAGAATGCTGCCATCAACATTTTGACGGCTGGGTTAGCCGGATGTGGAGCGACATACCCACAGGCAGCTTAACCGAACGGTTCCTGCCTGGTCGCGACGAAGCATGCAGACACTTAAGTGAGAGCCTGAGTGGGTTGAATGGATCAATCTACTCAGGCGTTAAGTGTTTATTCCAATCAAGATTAATGGTTTGATCAATGATGCCGGCCAGGTATTCGGTGTGCTCAGTTAGATCGGGATAACGCCAGGTTGCACAAGCATCCTCGCAAGCATCAAAGTGAAAATTGTAATCTATGCGATCATCGCCGGTCACTTCCTCGGCAAATCGATGACAATCCTGATAGCGACGCATCAAGGGTTTTGAGAATACCTCTAAAACCTGATCGTAGGCCCGTCGGTTGTGGGATGAACTAATAATGGTGGCGGATACCGGCAAGATAAATGGATCTGGCACGACATCATCACGACGCAGAGTGTCGTTAATCAAAAATCGCGAGATCAGGCCGTTTCCATCTGCCATAGGATGAATGTAGACAAAACCAAAAGATAATACAGTAGCTCGAACAATCGAGGACTTGCCTCGTGTTCGATCAGCAAAAGCCGACAATCCGGACAGCATGGACTCAACGTCATCCCAGTGAGGCGCAACGTAATGAACCATTGTCATTGCATAAGGATCATTCTCACCAACGAATACCAGTGACTGCCTGATTCCGTAATTGGTTGCTCGACTACCTAAGATTTCACTTTGAAGCTCTGTGATGGATTCTTCATCGCTAAGCCCCTGTTCTATCCAGTATGCCCTAGCCTTGTCGACGCACTCTTCTGTGTACTCTCTTCTTCCAGGTTCTCTTTATGTTTTTTGAGAGCGGATTTTTTGTACTCTCGGTTACTCCAGCCTTGTTGAACTAGATCCTCGAGATTGCGATAGCCTCTAGCCATTGCTTCGGCCTCAACAATGTCGATAATTTCATCAAAACCCTTTAGGCCATCTTTAACCAACATATCATAAGCCATCTTGAACCATCTCTTCATAATAGTACCGGTATCACGTCCGTCAACCCAAGTTTTAGGCGCGGCTTTACCGACACCAAAAAAACAACTTGCCACATCGTGACGAAGTGATTGACCAAAGCGCTGACGATACGGACCCTTCATAAGTTCAAAGACTTGTTCATAAGTCGGATAAGCTGGGCAGGGATTCATTTCTGGGAAGCTATTAATACCTCTCGCCAGCAATGCCAATGTGGTCTGAACAGGCATTTTGGCCCGCTCTCCCCGCACATGCCATGATTGAAACGAAGCCCCCAGGACCCAAACGATATCCAGCTGAGAAAAATTTAGGAATTCCCGAGTCCTTTGAATAAAGGATCCATCCACCGGATTACCGCCATAAGGCACCTCTACCCGACCGGTTTTTTCAAATTGTTCTTTGATAGGCAGTAAGTAATTCCTATTTTGCCATCCTTTTTTACACAATTCTTCAAAGTCTTTGTAGCCGCGCTGCATAGCCTCTTTTTGAACAATGTCGATGATAGCGTTGTAGCCAGCCATTTCTTTTTGTTGGATCATGTTATGCATAAACAAGAACCAGCGCGACATTAACGGACTATTTTCATGTCCTACCGACCAGCTATGACCCGCCCATTTTCCTACGCCACAGATAGTACCCATTTTGGTATGCGCCAACTTTTTGTTTCCGTTGATCATTTTATGGTACGGATTCATGAGCTGATATACCTCGTCATAATCTGGATAGTGAGGCAAAGGGGCGCGTGTTGGATCATTTAGAAATCCACGAACTAAAAAGGCAAGCGGTGTTTGCACAGGCAATACAGAATCCTCACCTGTCACTCGCCAACTATGCATTGAGGCGCCTAGCATCCAGGTGCAATCAAGTTGGCCGATTGCCATAAACTCTTTAAGTTTTTGGATGTCAGCACCACATATTGGATTATGGGCCATTACTACACCTCTGCAAAAAAATAATCTGTATAAAAGAAAAATTGGCTTTTAATTGAGTGGCTTACAGC
This sequence comes from Methylomarinum sp. Ch1-1, assembly GCF_030717995.2. Lineage (NCBI taxonomy): Bacteria > Pseudomonadati > Pseudomonadota > Gammaproteobacteria > Methylococcales > Methylococcaceae > Methylomarinum > Methylomarinum roseum. Next base: position 186,331 of record NZ_CP157744.1, read on the forward strand.
CAAATAAATTTATGTGCTATAGGATATATAAAAATTATAAATAATTCAATAAAATTTGGTAATCTTCTTATGTTAGATTACAATATTTGCTGTTGACTAATTATGGATTTTTTTAACGAGAGGCTTTTATGGCTAATATTGCTATTACCACTTATGACATCATTAAAGACGCCTCAGTAAAGCAAGTCAGTGAGCTTTTTTCACTTCCGCTTCCCGACGGAAGAGAGCCGCCTAAAGGGCTTTTGACGTGCCTATACGGCACCAGAGATACCATTGCCTCATTGCAAAACGGACACATTTTGGCGCGAAAAATGGGCGGCAATTTGTTCCGCACAGATATGCTTATTGACGTAGGCGAAAGCTCCTTTGCTCGCCATAAATTAGAGGATGCGGCTAACTTAATCTTTTTAAACACATCCCGAATGAATAACGCTCTTGAAGAGAAAGTATTGCAGCTATTGGGATTGCCAGCAGAAAAAGATTTGAGTGACTACATCAATCAAGATGTATCAATTATCAATAAAATTTTTGATTTGGATTTATTTGAAAATTTGACGGCCGTTATTTGGCCTGCCAAGTGGAAAGACAGCAAAAAATTACAAATGGCGGCCGTCAAGGATCTTTCTAAAATCAAACTCAATAAGAACTTTACTGCTCGTCATAATAAAGATGAGCCTGACGAATACGTTATAGACCTATTCAAAATTCATACTGAACTTAATGCGGAAATCCATAAAACCACTTAAGGAGCGCCTCTCTTTGCCATGAATATGTTACCGGCGGGGTTAGCCAAATTTGGAGCGATGTCCTCCGCGGCCGGCTTTACCGCGCTATTCCGCCGGATCGCAATAAAGCATGCCGCCGCCTAAGAGAGAGCTGGATGTGATTGAAAGGTTCGCACGAACCTATTGTGTTAAGCGGCTATTCTAATAGGTTAAAAGCATCAGCTTTTTTGTGTCAAGTCCCATAAATACCCCTGACCAAGCTTGGCCCCCAAGGACATTGCGAGTTTAAGGTCTTCCTCATTTTCAACCCACTCGATTACCACCTGAGATAGTCCGATGTACATCTGAACATGGCGCATTAGAACATCCCTGATGCGTTTGTCTTTTCGTGCTCGATGAAATATTCCTCCGTCTATTTTTACAAAATCAGGAGCTAGCATAGAAAATCGACGCAATCCGTCGTCACCTGACCCCATATCGTCAAAGGCGATTTGAAAACCATGCAAATCGCGCAATTGTTCTAAGTTTCTAACCGCTTCCAATATTTCGTGTTTTAGATAATGGGTTCTTAAATACGTATCCCGATGCTCTGTCCATTCAATGACAATAGGCATCCCTTTCATTTTTGCAGAACTCTCAATGACTTCTGAGTCCAACAAATGCTTGGTATCATAATTAATTGAAATCCATTCAAGGTCGTTCTGCTTTAAAAAGACTTCAATATAACCAGGCACCTTGTCATACCAATCTCGCCATTCTTTAGCGCTACTTGGAAATCTTCGGGCGCGACAAAGCAATTCAGCCCCAATTTGCTTTCCTGTTCGCATATCAACAATGGGCTCCAAGACAGGAGCAAATAATTCGGATTGCACAACTTTCATTGCTTCAAAGACCTTTTTTTGATGGTCCTGCAAAAATCATTAGTCAAAGGATATTTACATCATTGCGTGATACACAGGCTCTTCACTAGATAAGTCACCGCTCAACCGATATTCATCCTCAAGAAAGCCAATATTTTTGCCGTCACTGGCCAACGCCAATTTCGACATTTTTTTAGCGGTAGTTTGCAACACTTGAGGATCATTGCTCTCGACCATCCTCTTAAAAAATTCTGGAGTCAAGCCGATTTCAGTCGCTGTAATCGATCCTTCAAGCAAAAGCTTCGTATTTATGAATGTGCAACATTCAGATAATTTAAGCTTGCCATTATCACCGTTCGATAACCATATCGCGGCTGATTCCCTATGCTTTTCGCTGCTTGCATTAGCCAAGTCATTCACCGCTTGTGAAATCATTGCGCAGCTGATCCTGGATAAAGAATGCAGCAATCTTTTATTAGCAAAGATTACATCATAAATATCATTAAATTCGTTTGCATCTTTCATGGTCAACACACTCAATTCACTTGTTCATCGTTGCTTCTAAGCCTTCTCAGGTAATCCGCTTCCATTTCTGCGACTTCTTCTTTGCTGCAGCGCATAATTTCTGCGATCTCTTCATTGGAGAGGCTTTTGACATATTTGTTGTGATAAAAAACCTCAAAGCGCGTACTCGGAGTATCAAGTACTCGGTTGACGTTAGAGGCTATTTCTTCGGCGGTCAAAATTTCAGTCATGCCTATTCCTTTCTGTTAGTGATACACAAGTCGATACCTCCTTATGCAATTATTTATGATAAATAAATATAATACCACATATTTTAATTCATAGTTAAAGCTTCTTCGTTTGGAGAATCATTTTCCTGGATTTTTCGATCTACTTCTTTTTTCCTTGCTAATGCGGCCTCAAGCTCTCCTTGATTATCAAAAGGGACTTCGGCTTGCCTTTCCAAAAGATTCAGCTCTTCGATTTGATCAGAAATCTGTTTAATTAGATATTTTTGCTTAGTTTCTTTGGCAATCAACAAGTCTTCAATTTCAGCTGCTCGCGAACAAATAATTGAATTTTCGCCTTCTCCAATTATCCAGCGAGCCTGAGTTTTATTTTTCTTTATATCAAAAATGACCTTTACCGGTATATTTGCAAAGCAAATATGATCAAGCTCTTGCAATTTCTGAGACTCTGCAATTTTTTTCAAAATTGGCAGCATCTTAGCCCTTTCCCCATAAAATTCAGAATCAAAGCCATACTGACTCATATCAATGCTCCATGAGTCGCGATAATGATCCTGGTTAAGCTTGCTAGCATCTAACGGGTTAATGGCGTTATACTTGCTTAGGTCGCTTTGCATCCTGACTATACAATCCTTAGTGTAAGAAATATTATTGTTAATTGAGTAACGCTGGTTTCTCCATGACCGATATAAGGATTCATATTTTGAAACTTCTTGCTCTGCTTCGATTTTCTCTTTAATTAACGGATCATTAGTTGTAATTGCAACCGTCTCGGCATAGGTTGGATCGATTTCTAAATCCAGTTTTCTAACACTTGGATCACCTTTCATTACTTTTGAAAAGCTTTCCTCTTTAGCTTTTAAAGTTGTCCAGATAAACAAATCAAAGCTTCCCTCTGTTGTGTAGATATATCGGCTTACCCCTGTATCTACAAAGATATTGCCATGCCTAATCATTCTGCCACCGCGCTGGACAATATCACTTGGTCGCCACGGTGCATCCAGGTCATGCATAGCACAAATACGATCTTGAACATTCGTTCCTTCACCCATTTTAAACGTTGACCCAATTAAGACTCGAACCGCTCCGCTACGTACTCCTTCAAAAAGCTTCGCTCTGGCCGCATCATTACCGGCGTCATGCACATAGGCAATTTCTTTTTCCGGAATACCTTGGCTAATCAGCTTAGTCTTGATGTCGTCATACAATACAAATTCTTTTCCGGCGCCAGGTGTTCCCATATCACAAAACACCAACTGAGCACCTTTTCTGTCTTGGGATTTTTCATATTCTGTTGCTATGTTGCGAGTCATTATTGAGACTTTAGTGCCCTCATCATCCTCAAACATTGAGTCCAATAACCGGGCATCGAGCGACATTTTGCGACCATCTGATATGATTTTTAGCAAATTATCCTCGTCGGCTCGAACCGATCTTGACCGAATCTTTTCCACTCGCTCCGACAGATCGCTCATAACCTCTTGTTGAATCGGCGTCATCTCGGCGACTACATTAATTGTTGTGGATTTAGGCAGATTTAGTTCGCCTACATCCGCGGCAAAAACCACATCCATTTTCTCCAGCAACATTGACATTAACTCAGGTAGATTACATAGACTGTATCGAGTTCTGAGTCGGTATTTGCCGCTAGGATCAGGTTCGTATTGCTTTTTAGGCTCAAGAAACATTGACCATGCCCCGATTGTTTCCAGGCCGGCTTCAGCCAAACGATCAGGTTGCAGATAACGTTGCAAATTGAATAATTCGAAGACTGTATTTGAAATCGGCGTGCCAGTTGCAAACAATAAGCCGCTAGCACCTCCTCGCTTTTCATATAACCATTTTGTTTTAGTATATAAATCAAATGCGCGAGCTGATCCTGTTATGCCTGCAGAGATTTCTGAGCTTGACGAGGTGTTTACCATTAAATTTTTAAAAGCATGGCTCTCATCAACACCTATAAAATCGATACCCAGCTCATTCATATCAATACCGGTATCTTTGTAATCAGGACGTGATATGGTTTTGAGCTTGGCTTCCATAGATTTAATTTTGGATTGAATCTGTTTTAACGAATAACGCGCACCTCCGCTTTCTTTGATGGCTTCCAACTCCCCCTTGTACTCAAACAATTCATCTTCTATCACGGCTTTTTCAAAATCCTTGCCGACACTCAACTTTTCGAACATCGAATGAGTGATAATAACGATATCCCAACTATTGTTTGCCGCTTTCCCCATAAAAGAGGCCCGATTTTTTTGTGAAAAATCATTTTGACCAACCACTAAGAGTTTAGCTGTCGGATACAGCTGCCTTGACTCTCGCTCTATCTGCTCCAGCATGTGATTTTTTACAACCAAAATCGGCTTGTTTGTTTTTCCCAATCGATTCATTTCCATGCAAATAGCAATCATGCAAAAAGTTTTGCCACACCCTACTTCATGCGCTAGCAAGATATTGCCATCCATTATGGCTCGCCAGATAGCATTTTTTTGATGAGGGCGCAGTTGAATGGCTGCGCTCATCCCCGGGAAAGTTAGATGCGAACCATCATAATTCGGAGGAATATATGAATTAAACCTTTCGTTGTATATCGTTACTAATTCTTGGGTGATTTCTGGATCATCCCACAGAAAATGCTTAAAGGCCTCTCTAATCGCGTCCGCTTTTTCATTGGCCGCAATGGATGCATCGATATTTAGCACGCGTTGTTTATTACCATTAACGTCAACCGTGTCATAAACATCAACCTTTTCGTGATTAAATACACGGTTCACCAAATCATGCGCATCTCTACGATCTGTCCCAAACTCAAAATTTTTGATATCACTTGGAATATCATGTTTATCCACATCAAAAATCCACCGACCGTCTAATTTTCGAAAATGGACCTGTGGCCCATCACTATGAATATTTTTAAGCTTAAATCTTTTTGCCAAAAATGACTCGATGACGTGTGCAGGAATCCAGCTATCACCCGCTTTTATTTCGATATCGGAAGGCTGTAGATCCTTTGGCATGACCTTTTTAAGAGCTTGAATATTATGCTGAAACCCGCCATCGAGTTCTTCGATCGCGAGTGCTTCGCCCAGTTTTTTTCGAACATTGCCTGACAAATATTCTGCAGCAGTGACCAATTCATTTTTGACCGGGTCATAGAAACACAATCCTTCATCAATCAAATACGTCTTCATTGACGCCACTGAATGGGTTTTCAGTGTTTTTCCACTTTGATGAAAAACATTAAAGAGATCCACCATATAAGGCAGGACGGGCTTACCAAATTTGGCAAGGCTTAATAACAGAGCATCAGATTCCGTTTCCGCGAAGTCCGGAAATGCCTGGCCGGCAATAACCTTTTGGTAGAAAACATCTGCTTTGGTGGCAACATCTTTTTCATCGTCATAGTTTTCAAGCGCAAATACACGACCCGCCTCTGGATCTTGAACAAAGAGACGACGATTCGCTGGACTATTAATCGGTCCTAATCTATTAACAAACGTATCATAGACCTGATTAAGCAAAGCTCTTGCTTCTTCATTAATTGCATCATTATCGGGGTCGTCTATCTGCGTCTGAAAAACCTTGTCCATTTCGTTTCGTATAGCGATCATGCCAAGCAAGCGTTGTTTCCGTTTTCCAGTGATATCATATTGCTTGAGAGACAAGAAATTTTCACCTTGCTCATTCTCCGACTCGCCAATGACCTCGTAGACATCGCCGTCCTTTTCAATAAAGGAACCTATGTGGCGATGACCAAAATCATGGATGATCTCCTGCACTAACGGCTGACCACCTTCCTTAATCGGCATGGAATAATCGATTAAGGGGCTTTCTTTCTGTACCGCCATTTTTAAGTCGAAAGGAATATTTGTCTGAGTAATGGCGCCGGCTATTAACTCAGATAATGACTTTTCATTTTCAACCGCCAGTAGATAGCGCCCTCTTTCCCCGCGCTTAACCACTTCTTTGCCCAATATATGAGTCGGATTATCAAGGAAATAGCGATTTACTGAGAATACTTCCTCATCCTGATAATATTTTTGCTCGTTCAGAAATGTTTTATTTTCGGCCTTCACCCATTCTGGCAGCTCACCAACCTTCGGCGCGCTCTCACGTCCGACAAAAAATAGAATATCTGTGGTTACTTCAACACCAGCTTGTGCTTTTTGAGCGTGGTCGGGTAATCGAATAGCGCCGGCAAGTACCGCTTTTTCATGCATAAGCATTCTTGCTTTGCTATTGATTTTATTAAGCGTGTGTGAAGAAGTAATAAATACGCCTATTCCGCCAGGCTTTAGGGCATTAAGAGATTTCACAATAAAGTAATCGTGAATTGGCATATTTTGAGCCTGGTAATCAGGGTCATATACCGAGTAATCGCCAAAAGGCACGTTTGTCACTACCAAATCGAACTGATTATTGGGTATAGCAATCTCTTCGTAACCTTTAATAAAAATCTTTGCATCTGGGTAAAGCTCTTTAGCAATACGACCGGTAATACCATCCTTTTCAACCGCGGTGATAAGACTATTTCTAACCAGATTATTTGGCATCAAACCAATAAAATTTCCTGATCCACAAGCAGGCTCTAGTATTTTGCCGCCTGAGAATCCCGCCTCTTCAATGACCCGCCAAATTTCTCGAATTACTTCAGGCGAGGTAAAGTGTGCGTTATTTATACTGGATTCAGCTTGCTCATACTCTTTTGAATCGAGCAATTCTCTTAATAATTGACGACCGTTTTTTACCCACTCAGGGTCATTAAAGCTGTTATAAGTTTGAAAAGCGGTCGCCAATCCTCCCCAACCGTTGTAACGCGCTAAAAGACTTTTTTGCTCAGTTGTTGCAGGATTGCTTGATTCAGTAATCTGCTTAAGGATTCGAATAGCTTCCATGTTTTCCTGGAAGCGTTGCGCCGGGGAAAACCCTCCAGCGCGATCAATTTCATCGGAAATGAAGAAGTGACGGGGGTTTTTATCAACTATCTCAGAGTCATCGATTCTTCTCTCGCTTCCTCCATTGCCTCCAGATCCTCCCTCTCGTTCTCCGGTGCCAGGAAAATCAGGGCTTGCAGCACTTGCTCCTCTGCGATTTTGAGGCTCATATTCATGACTTGCGTGTTCTTCATATAGTCCGAGTTCTGCGCCTGCATCTCCGTCGCTATCTGAGCGGGAAGCCCCGAATCCAGCAACCTTGATATTTCTGATATCACCTGATTTTCTACTTCCAGAAGTCTCTCCTGAAGCCTCCCCGACTCCTTCAGATCCTGATATAGCGTCGGCAGATACTTCTTCCAATGGCTCATTGCCATTTGGCCGTACCTGCCCAGTTTGGTCTTTTGCTGATTGACTACGCGGTATTTTGTCATTGCTGTCATGCCTTATGTCTTTTGAATGAATTATGATCGGTTCAGCGTACACTAACTGTTTAAGCTGATCAGCCAGCTCCCAGGTCATCGGAGCAAGCCACCTGCCTTCCGGATCTTTCTCGAACCCAAGCTCTTTTAATTGAGTTACCGCCTCATTAAAAACACGACTGTCTTGATGAGTTTCGGCCAAAAAATAATTGGCGCCATTCCCATCCAATTCTATTTTTAATGAAAAATAATCTCCAAATTTTAACCACGAAATTTCTTGCATTGATTGCATAAATACGGTTCTGATAAGTAACTAAAAAAAGCCCCGGAAGTTCCGGGGCTCTGACCATTAACCACTAACGTTTTTACGAGCCACCCATGGCGGCGTAATCTTGATCAAATTGTGCGAAGTCATCGTCCGAATCAAATTCGCTGAAATCATCCTGAGGTGGCGCCGGTGAAGCTTCGGCTTCGGCTTTGGCCTCCGTAGTTACGGCAGTTTCGCCCGTCGTTGAGGCCGCTGCCGCAGTGTTTGGCGACCCGGACTTTTCAGCTGATTCTTGGGCCTGCGGTCTTTTAGGGTCTTCGACCCTGAACACCGGCTCTGCGCCGTTCATAACCGCAATTTGCCAGGCTGCGCGATTGATAATAGTGCTGCCCCTCATCGGCTGAACCTTATCAGTCACTTTGCTATTTGCAAAGATGCGCCCCATTAACCGGCTGGCTTCCAGGCCGTTGGCAGTAGCAATTAAGGTATCACGCTCTTCACCAACATGCAGATGCAACCCGGTCCCTACTGTGCCGACACCTGGTCGCACAAAGCGGTTTCCGTCTTGATCCAAGAATTTAGATTGACTAATCGAAATAGACGCGGCCGGCAAAATAACCGCCTTGGCATCTTCGGCAGCAATTGCATCAGCTGCTTCAACCCGCGTAGATCCGTTAAAATCATGCATACGACCGGCGTCCAGGGCCGCCAATGCTTTATCCACCATTTCTTCGGCGTTTAGGGTTTTGTAACCACTTTCTTGTTTTGTCAGGCGAGATACATGACGCTGAACAGTCAGCCGTTCGATTTCATTACCTTCGTCATCATAATCTTTGCCATTGATAAAAATGGTGATACCTTCGTTTTCTTTCAGCTTATTGCCGACAGAACTGATCATCTCAGCCAACTGAGATTTTCGCTCTTCTTCGGAACCTTCCAGGGAAGCGGCTGCGCCATTTTTCGGAGAAAACAAATAACCATTAAGGTTATTAAGGTCCCGACCAAAGGAGGTAATGCCGAATGACGATTCAGGAAAATAATTGTTGCCAATAGTTGATACACGACGTGTTTCAACAACTGGCATTTCGACGCCTTCGATATTTTCAGGATTCAGATAACGGACGCCGTTAATGGCGATGTTTTTGACTTCTTTACGTAAGATACCATTGCCGAGTTTCAAACGACTGATGCCGTCTTGATCAAATCGAGTAGGCGCATGTTGCGCATCTGGATCAACCGGCGCCGAATCATTTTGCAAGACAACAAGGATCTGTCTGCCGGCATTTGTGCCACTCAATTGTTCAACCAATAAGGCATCTCGACCGCCTGCCTGCACGCCTGATTTAACAACCCTTGCAGCAATGCTGACACGATCATTATTGTTTCCATTACTTTGGATCACTGTTTTTTTCATTGATATCAACCTTTAAATGTTAATAAAAAATACATATAAATTATGTATAAAGTATATGCTACCACATGAATATATTTGTGTTAAAAATTTCAAAAAATCGCACTCACCCTCAATAAAGATCTGTTAAAAAGCTCGCAAGTTGACCTTTTGTCATTGTACCTGTTGCACGCTGCCTCGCGTCATTATCATCAAACCAAACTAAAGCCGGTGTACCGGGTTTTTCGAATGCACTTAAAAATAGGCCTGTATTTGATTTGATAATATTTTGAATCTTGACGTCAACAACATCTTCCAGGGCTAACTCAGATGACTGGTTCTGGGCCAATGCCTCAGCCCCCCCTTGCAATATTGCTTGCGCTTTCATTAACGAGTCGCCGCCCATAATACTCACCGGAATCCATTTCACCGCTATTCGCTTATGTCTAAATATCGCTTCATTGTCCATCATTGCTTTATAAAACGAATGACAATAATGACAATTTGGATCAGCAAACACATAAAGTACTTTTACGCTAGCAGGCTCCTGAAATAAAGCAATACCTCCGGCACCTAAATAGCGGCTTTGCGGATCAGTAGCTTTATTTGTTTTTAACCGTTGTTTTGGAAGAATATATTGTTGATGCGCCAATAAACTAAGTTCTTGCTGTTTTTCGGTAAAAATCTGCCCAACAATAATTGCGTTTTCGCCTTTCATTAGCCAAACAATCGCCTTGGCTTCTGACATCCCGGCTGGTACTAAAACGGCTCCAGACAACGGTCCTAGCCCCGGAAAGACCTCTTCGACAACCGCTTTGTCTTTCAACACATTCTGAACAATGACCTGAGATTCAGCCAAACTCAATTCGCCCGACTGAACATTTAGGGATAAGCCAGCACATATGGCCAACAATACAATGTTGCAATATTTTTTCACTAAGTCACCTTATTGGAAGTAAATTTAATCTTAAAAAATATATGGTATCATATATCTATTTAATTTATTACATGCTGAAAGCCAATGAAACTCGACCCTTATCAAGAAAAAGTCGCGAATCACGAAGATGGTCACGCTATCATTTTAGCCGGCGCCGGCAGCGGCAAGACCACCTGCGTTGTTGAGCGAGTTGCGCGCCGAATTGAAAGTGGAATTCCAGCAAGACAAATCTTAATGACCACTTTTACCAACAAAGCGGCCATGGAAATGAAAGAGCGCCTTAATACTCGTCTCGGTCTACCGGTTGAATTTGATGGAACTAACCAGCGCGATATTATGCTACCAACGGTGACGACCTCCCACACATGGGGGAAAGGATTTATCTTAAAAAATTTCAGATTTTGTCAGCGTGAAATCAACCCGTCTATTATGACTGAGGCAGATGCCAAGTCTTTGCTCAATACTCAGTGTCATGAACTACTTGATAAGGAGGCGATTCGCCTAATACCTGATATCTATAATCGTATCCGTAACGAAGGCCTTGATCCTCATCGTGAAAACGATTTCAACGCTATAGTCGATATTGTCAGTAGAAATAACGTTTACGAAGCGGAAAAGGCATTGGTAGCATTTCAAAACTATGAAGATGCAAAACGCCAGCAAAACATTATTGATTTCGATGATATGCTAAATCTTCCTATTCATGCTATGCGTAACTATCCGGAATTACGCATGAAGGTAAATGACTTTTTACTGGATGTAACCTATGACGAGGCCCAAGACAATAATGTTGCTCAATACAAACTGCTCAAACTAATAGCGCCACCTGACGGAATGCAATCAGTCGTTATGATTGCAGATGATGATCAACGCCTCTATGGCTGGCGAGGCGCCTATATTGACGGATTAAAGCGTTTTCATGATGAGTATTATCCAGAAGCCTATCGCCTGGAGAACAATTACCGGTCTCGCCCCGTTATTGTAGAAACGGCGACGGCCATTGTTCGCAACAATGAAGGTCGCATGGAAAAAAATCCAATTGCGGTTGCACCGGCCGGCCGCAATGATCATATGAAATTGTATATCCACAACACCGGTGAAGGCATGGCTAATGAAATTGTGGGTCAGGTTAAAGCTGCCATTGATCAAGGCGTTCCGCCGCGGGAAATTGCCGTGCTATACCGCACTAATAAAATGGCTGATTTTCTTCAGAACTACATGTTCGAAGCGCAAATTCCCTATACCATCCGCAAAGGGAATGAGTTAATCGAAGCTACTGAATCACAGTTGATGATTGCAGCCGCCCGGCTATCTTTAAATCCTCGAGATCAAGGCGCCTTTGTTCGCTTGGCAGAGATCATTCCCGGTTTGGGTAAAAAACGCATCGATAAGATGTTTGACTCACTCCAAGAAGGTGAATCAATTTTTGACAAATTAGAAGAACTAACGGGCAAGGCTAAGGCTGCGACCGATGAAGTCATGGCCGGATTAAAAGAACTCTATCAAAAAGGACCTCGCTGTTTATTAGAATGGACGGAATCAGAAGGTTTTGAGCGGTTTTTAGAGAAAAAAGCTGAGCAAGCGATCAAAAACGCTAAATCAGACTCCATAACTGATACTGTTGAGTCGCGCGTTTCCGGGTACAAGCGAAACCTTGCCAGTATTCAAAAAACGATCGATTACCGCCTTAAAAATCAACCAAGCAATACGCCGGTGGATCTCTTGTGGGCAAACAGCCTGGATGTCATATTGGCGCCACCAGAGGAAGAGTATGAACGCAATCGTGTTACCTTATGTACCATTCATGCTGCAAAAGGCCTTGAATGGGATAGAGTGCATTTTGCCGGCTTTGTTGACGGTTTGGTGCCTCTATGCCCAACAGCGCCAGACGCACCTCCTATTAAACCGGAACAGCTTAACGAAGAACGTTGTGCAACCTACGTAGCTATTACCCGAGCAAAAACCCAGTGCTTTATCTATGCGCCGAAACGTTTAAAACTTAACAATGGCCAAGGTGAACAAATTTATCAAGTCTCCCGCTTCTTTGCAGAGACAGGATTAACGGATAATCCGGAGCATATTTGGCATGAAGAACCTGTCAAAAAAACTGGTTTTGGCCGCCCTAAACCAGCGAGCAATCAGTCGCTTAGAAAAGGTTTTGGAGGCCGGGCAAAACAGCTTAAGGAGCAATATCAATCTGCAGGCAAACAAAGCATTTGACCCCCCCGCTCTAAAGAACGGGGGGCTCCTCCTGCGAGCGCCTGATTCCCCCAGGCGGAGAATATTAACGGCGGAAATTAAATCATGCTCAACACCGCCGGTACAGTTGAGAACACTTGCCTGGCGACATCAACGGCTGCTTTACAGTATGCTGTTCGAATGTGTCTAGGAAACCCTGCAAACCTTCAGCCGCAATGACCAGAATCTCAATGGGGATCCCGGCGTCATTGTGGATGAATGCAAACGCCTGTGGCGAACACTGCCCCGATTGATCGCCCTTGGCGATACGCTATTCATCCCCGTCCTGAACGACAGGAATTTTCGCGCGATTCGGTCTATAGATAATGAATATACAGTGAGTACTCTAAATATACCTATATCATGGATTCATCGCCTCTTCCGACTCAGTTTCCTCCATCTCCCCTTTCCGCGCTTTAAAGTGATCGTCACAAATCTTCTTGGCGCCACTTAGATTTTTTGACTTGCCTATATTTGCTCGCGCATTTAAATGTGATTGCCCAGGGTCACCAGCATACTCCGTGTTGTTCTGATGAGGTGGAAAAGCAAGGAACACCACCTCAGGCACATCATCAATATCCTTGGGTCGATTAAGGTAGGCCATACAAACAGAATAGCCTTTGTCAGATTGAATATGGAACCGATCAATTTTTGACCACTTCATGATTTTACCCTGTTACTCTAATGCCTTCCTCAGGCTCTATATTTTCGGTCACCGCAATACTGTGAGTTGTCATTTCTGCAAATAGCGCATTAAAACCAGCACCTATTTGTTCGCGCTCATCACCTTCGGGATTTGGATTCCCCTTATAAAGGCTTTTATCAGAAAATTCCATTGGCTCAGAACCTCTCACCAGATAATCATTGCGCCGTTTCTCATTGGTTAGTCGATCATAAACCACCACCGCAAATGCCCTCGCCATAATTTCATGCGGCTCACTCCAGTAGCTCCGTGACTTACCATCGAGTTTTTTCGCTTCTTGCAAATAATCGGTTTCCCCCATTAATTCTCGACAAGAAATGTCTTTTACCCTATCGTTAAGCCAAGTAAATCCATGGAATGCTTGGTCAGCCGCTTTTTGCGTTTGATAGCGATGCTGAATGGTATCGGCGATTTCTTTCAGTTGTTCTTCGCTAATAATCCTGTTGTCATATTTCTTAATCGCATCAGCAACTAATTCAGCCGCACGCTGACACATAAACTGCTTCGCTTTGCCGAGATAACTATATTGATCTAAATAATCCTCCATATGGGTAATTAACTGAGGAACGAAAGTTTTTGAATCCGGGATATGTTTTTTTACAGCCCAGACGTCGTCCTCAAATTCTCCTTCAATAAAACGATTTGCGCAAAAAACCGACCAGCTATGCATATGCTCAGCAGCTTTTTTGTAATGTTTGTAGGCGCGGCTAAATACTGATTTAGAATTCGCCTCCTTATACATTGCTTGCAATACAGTTGTCGCCATTTGATGCGCCATATTTTTAACGGTTATGTCAACTTCTTTACCCGCTAAACCGGACTCTACCGCCCGCTCAATATTGTGTAATGCATGCTTTAGCTGCGTATTTTCAGTATCAATCATTTCCATTATTTGCTTGGAAAACATACCTGTTTTCATATCCTTAATGCCCGTTAAATCACCGAGATAATGATCGAAAGCGTGAAAATATTCGTGCGCCAGAGATCCGGCGCCGCGGATCTTGGTTAGGTTCATCACTTTGTTTAATGGCTCATAATGAGCCAATGCACGGCCGCCTCGGCCGCGTGAGCCAAAACCAATACTTAGTCGTCCATTTAAACCAATGAAAGAAGGTTCGACACCAAGAGCATAAGCGAGATCCATCATTGCGTCATAGGCAAAGTTTAAGACTTGTTGGCGCTCTTTTTGATTTACCCATTCACCATATTCGACCCATTTAAACCCAAAAACCTTAATCAGGTCATCCCCTACTATGTTTACCTCTTTTCGGTAATCTTCCCCTGCTCTTTTCAAGTTTTTTAAATGAGCTGGAAAAGGCATTTTTAGCTTTGTTTTTTGGCTCTCCGTGTCGTTTTTGCTGTCGCCACTAGGTTTTCGAGCGCCAAAAAAACTATCTTGGGGACCTTTGCTACCAAAACGATTGACTATTCTGTATAACTGATTTCTGGCATGCCAAGCATCCGCAAACGTTTTCTTAAAACGATTCCCTGGAGAATGACGATATTCTAATCGAGTACCATCAATTGCTGTCTGACTGAGTTTTTCATAGATAACATCAATTGATGCATAAAGATCATCAGTTGTCCGGACATTTTCCAGGCCGTTCTTGATTAACTCTACCGCATGGACCCATGAATCGATTTCATTCTCGGTTCTGGCAAACGGCCTCTTAGAGCCATGTCGACCGAGGAAAACGCCAGTTTCAAGCTGACGAGGCTCTGAATCAATCGCATCTCGGATTTTCTTAATGAAGTAGACCACTGATCGCTCTGCCCCGAGCTCAATCATTTTGAAATAATCTGGTTTTGGCCAAACCGATGCTTTATTGATATGAGTAATTTTTTCATCAAGGCTCATATCTGTGAGTTTGCCTGAGGTGACATACTTGTAATAATCTTTCCGAGCACCGGGAATTCGTTCGCCGACATCGTTGTGCTTCACATTATCTCGATTAACATCTTCACTGACCTCAATGTTACTCAAACGCTGTCTGACTTGTGATTGTTTTTGTTTTGCTTTGTTATCTTTAACTTTATCCCGGTACTTCTTTACCAACTCTTCGAATTTATCGACTTCATGATTAAAATGCGAAAAAGCGCCGGGAAAAAGATGATTTTTTGATCGCGACGCAGAATCTTCCAAAATCGAATCGTTGAAATAAAAATCAGCAACAGTTTTTCTTAATTCGGCATTAAAAGCATCATATTCGGACAGGATTGCTTCATCAACACCGCCGTTTTCTACCGCTTTCTGATGCAAAACCTTTAGTGATCTTACTGCTGATTCAGCAAATGCGCGTATCGACAGCCTAGCAACACGGCTGGTATTTTCAAAAAAATCAGTCATACCCATTGCGACAACCGGGTGCCAAGGGTCTATTGCTCGACTGAAAATATTGCTTTGAGAATCCGCTCTTTTAACCAAATCCAAGCTTAGCTGTTTAAAAAGATTGGCCGCAGTTTCAATATGAATTTTATTTTCAGGCAAATCAATGTCGTCAGACACCTTGTATAAAGTCGTATTTACAGTAGTTAGCTGCTGATAAACCACTTTTGGTTTTTTCGTATCATAAAAAGATGGGAGCACAGATTCTTTATGCGCCAATCGCATAATCCATTTAATCACCCCCGGATCTGCCTTCGCATCAGGGTTCGACATCATATCAACGACCTGCAACATATTGGTTGTAAGTGATCGTGTAATTGGCAGCATGTTCCGCGTTGACACAACTTTAAAATCCCCGCCACCAAATTGCTCTTCCCATTCCGAACGATGTTTCGCAGTAATAAACAGATTGTGAAAATCTGTTTGAAAAACGGGGGTTGGCGATCGATCTGACGCAAACAATGCATCATCGCGCAGTTCGTTCGTCGGTTGAGCTAATTGAAATGCGAAGTGATGACCGGGGTGCGCCTTTAGTTGAACTCGATCAAATGCTTTTGACAAAACAACCCCCCAGCCTCTTGAACTAAGATCGTCACGCGTCATGCGATAGGCGCTCATATCGAATTCATGAGCCCAGATTGGCAAAGTATCATCATTAACAATGCCCTGCTCAAAAATTAGATTGGCCTCTCTTACTGCCTGTATAGGCGACTCAAGTTCCTCAGAAAGCTTTTCAATTCTTTCTTGAGAGTCCATTGCCATTAAGTCCCATTTGCCTGTCGCAATCGCTCTTACTGATCGAGCATCAAAGGTTGCCAGTGAACGTTCAATTTCAATGACCTTTGCGATTGGAAAGACCTGTTTTAATTGCATTCCAACTTCTCGGCTAAATTGTTCAATCGGCAATGAAGCGGTAAATGGATTCTCAAGAAGGAATTCATCTTTTTTAAAGGCGGTTTCCTTTGTTAGGCGATCTACCAATTCCAGGTCTTTATTTAAGGAACGAATCACATGATGTAATTTGCCATCGTTTCTCAACTCCAAATAATGAAGACTGTGATACCCAGATAAATTAAGCAATTTTGTTTTGTTCATTGTTAACACCGTATTTTTTATAGGAATCCTACCATATCTATAAATGCATTTTCTAAACATTTCTCTTTTTGTTAACTCACATGCTATACTTTATTTATATTCTTAATTTATATAGGTTACCACCTTTTTTATGATTGCTAGAGACAGTCCATACCTAAAGTAAATCGAAGCCATTATTCCGGCCAACATCAACTCTTCTCAATCAAAACAACAGGTATTCATGAAATCAAAAAACCGAGCGGCTATAGTCGCATCCATCATCTTCGCGGCTATAGTCGCATCCATCATCTTCCCGATCCTCTTTAGTTCCAACGCTCAAGCTGTCGATCAAAACGAACTAGCGCCGAATGACTCTGAAAATTCACGATCATTTACGTTCGCGTTAATTCATGTCCAAATCTGCCAAAGGGACGCGGGAGAAACCCGGGCGCCAAGTGAAAGCGAAATCAGGCCTAAACAAAGCGATACTCGAGCGCGGTCAGGTGATTAAGGTCGACCCGCGGCACACCAGCCAGCAATGTCCGCGCTGTGGTCATGCCGCCCGGGAAAACCGTCGAACCCAGGCTGATTTCCAATGCGCCAGATGCGGCTACCGGAATAACGCCGATGTCGTTGGCGCAAAAAACGTATTAACCCGAGGACACAGGGTGTTAGCCGGCTTAGCGCCCGCCATACCCGTCGGGGGCTAGTCTGTGAAGTGAACGGTGCAGTCAAGGCCGTCAGCAGCAGAAACCTGCCGAACGCGGTGACGCAAGTAGGCTCCTGAGTGTCACTGAACACACGGGAATCCTCGTCTCTTTAGGGAGGGGAGGATGTCAATATGCCATGGGACTCAGACGAGCCGCGTCTTTCAAACTTTACACGGGTCGAAACTTTTGGCAACCCAAATGCTCATTGGGTCAAGGTTACTGTCGACAAGGAAAATCCAAATGTCTTCAGCTTTGAAGAACGATTGGTTGAAAAAAATCGCTAGTTCAACCCTGTAAAATATATCGACAAGATATTTTCTTTTCTCGGCCGGTCTATCCGGCCGTTTTTGCTCCCGGCCATTGCTCTCGAAGGAAACCGATGATCGAGAGCGCGGCTCTCTCCCATGTCATAAGCCTCGATCGCAAAAAATTACAATTAATCATCATCCTTTACAAAAAAGCATCAGACTTTTTTAGAGTCGTCCTGGCCACATACAGGACTAAAGTCATCGGGCCGGCGAGAAGCTGTTCATCGACTATGCCGGGCCGACCGTGCCGATCGTCTGCGCGTCCAGCGGCGAGATTCGCCAGGCCAGCATCTTCGTCGCGGTGCTGGGCGCTTCCAATTACACGTTCGCCGAAGCGACCTGGAGCCAGGGGCTGCCGGATTGGTTGGGCAGTCATGTCCGCGCCTTCGAGTTTTTCGGCGGCTGTCCGGCGCTACTGGTGCCGGATAATCTGAAAAGCGGTGTCAACAAGGCCTGCCGCTATGAACCGGAACTCAATCCGGCTTACCAACAACTGGCCGCCCATTACGATGTTGCCGTGTTGCCGGCACGGCCTTACAAGCCCAAAGACAAGGCCAAAGCCGAAGTCGGCGTGCAACTTGGTCGAACGCTGGATTCTGGCCAAGCTGCGTCATCAGACGTTTTTTTTCGCTGGCCGAACTGAATCACAGTATTCGGGCCCTTTTGACCGAATTGAACGAGAAGCCGTTCAAGCAGTGGCCGGGCAACCGCCGGGAATGGTTCGAACGGCTCGATCGGCCGGCCTTGTCAGCGCTGCCGAAACATACCTACCAGTATGTCGCCATCAAAACGGCCAAAGCCAATATCGATTACCACGTCCAATACGATCAGCATCTGTATTCGGTGCCGCATCATTGCGTGGGAGAACAGGTCGAAATCCACGCCGGCGAACGGCTCGTTGAAGTCTATTTCCAGAATCAACGTATCGCCAGCCATGTCCGTCAGTACCATCCCGGCACCACGACGGAACCGGCCCATATGCCGGAGAAACACGCCAAGCATCAGCGCTGGACGCCGGGACGTTTGATGAACTGGGCCCAGTCATTGGGCCCCGAGGTGCTGTTGTGGGTGAAGACCCAGCTGGGCCGCAAGCAACATCCGGAACAAGCCTACCGGGTCTGTCTGGGCTTATTAAATCTACAGCGAAGCTTCCCGGCGGAACGCTTGAGCCGGGCTTGTGCGATCGCTAATCGGAAAGGCCTGTATCGACTGAAAAACATCAAAGCCATTCTACTCAGCAACCGGGATCAATTAGCCGACACGTCGCCCGCACAAACGACCTTATTGCCTCAGGACCATGAAAATATCCGCGGGCCGAAGAGCTTTCACTAAGGCCGGCTTCGGCTTATTGAGCCATTCAGGAAGTAACCGGCATGATAGCTGGACACCACTATGTGTAAAAGTCCAGCTTATTGAGTATGGCTTGCAGGCGGGTCATCTTGACCCGCAGACTATGCCTCTTGCTTGTAACGCATTATTTCTTCGCCAATCTCAGCTAAGACATCCACGTTATCTTCATCGATCCCACGATCAGACAGTGCGATTTTCCGCATTTCCACATCTTTTTTAAGGCTGCCATCAGGATAGCGCTTGGACAAACGCGCCAATGTTTCACTAACCCCAAGCCGTTGATAGAGTCGATTGCGCACCGTTACGTCTTCTGTCGTTGAACTAAATGCCCACAATAACTTTGAACCAATTGTATTGGTTAAAATATGCGACGATGTTCCGAGTGAAGTTTTGAAGACCGCGACCATGTTTGCACCGGCTCTGCCTGGCTGCCCGAGATTCATAATAGCCTTTTTCATCGATACATGAAGCCCAAACATATCAACTAATTTGCCTGCCATTTTGGGTGTTCCCGCGCCCAAAATAAAAATGCTTGTCGCTAACTCCACCATAATTGGTGGATAATCATCGATTGATTGACTGTATAACCCAATCGATAAATTCCATTTTCGACTTTCCCTGGCAGATGTTTCAAGATCCCCGACAATTTGCGCAGAAACAGCATTGCTTCTAGAAATTCGATGTACCTCGTCATAACAAAGACGTTTAGGATCTTGGCGAATGTTATCAATTCTATCAGCATGATACTGACGAACATTTTCCGGTATCAATGGAATATCCGCAGGCATCATAAAAAAACGGCTAGCCACAAGATGGCGAGCTATCATGTACATAACACCGGTTTGACGATCTGCTTCAGGGCCTCCACGCGGAGCAACTTCATCCAGATCTAACGAAATTATTTGGGCATCCCCAATATCAAATCGAGTTGGTTCTTTTAATATGGGATAGGCAGCAATTGCATCAACACATGAGCGCCAAAAATAATCAGTGATTTTCTCATTGTGATCCGTATCATGTTGATAAACACCAGTTACAATATCTTTTCTGGCCATTGTTGACACATCTACCAACAGCGGAACGGCATACCGTTGCGCCCTGGTTGCCAAATGCATTTGATCCAACTCAATAAAAGCATCCACAACTTCGCGCCAGCTTGTGCTTGAATCGATCACGATATCAAGCTCACTAATCGCTCGGTCAACCACTGGATCAACATTAGAAACATATAATCTTGGGTTTTTTTCTCTGGATAGCTCGTCATATGCAGCCTCTATACAGGCCCTTGCAATCGAAGAGATACCTTCTTGAGGTGCGCTTGCATCCAATGGCGTTGCCAATAAAGACAATAAATTCACCAAAAAAGACATATGTGAAGGCAACGGCTTATCACAACCAACTGGCAAATCAAACGGATTGATCGAAAATTCACTGGTCATGCGTAACCGGTGATAGGCCGCCAAATATTGTTTGTCCCGCGGTAATGAGCTTTTAATCAAATTGATCAGTCCACTTGATGAAGGGCCGATATCAATAATAGAAAGCCAAGGTAAGCGAGAAAGACCGCCTTGAAATACAAAACCAAAGTTATAGGTATTAAGAAAAACCGATTTACCGCCACCCATTGGTGCAACGCCTAAATCAATCCAAGAGGCTTGCATAGATGAATTATGCGTGTATGGCATTATCTTCCCATCAGGAGTCCTCAGGGGAACACTCCCACTACGCCATGGGGATGCAGGACGCGTTAATGGCAACATAGAAACCAACTCTGACAAAGGAGCTGGCGCCCTATTAACAGGGCTTTTTAATGATAAACCCGGGATGGTTGCAGAAAAACCCAATAAGGGATCACCTACCATTGTGGTGGCCTCACAATTCCCCCAGGATTGAATACCAGCCACCAACTCAGATGATCGGCGACCTAGTAGTTCGAGCGCCTTGTCTTCATTTGCTTCATTTCTGACGCATGTATTAAAGACACAACGTAACTTAACCAAAGCACTCCCAGTTCGCTCAAAATCTCTTAATGCCACCATGGCGTCATTGAAGCGTTTGTTGTGGAGTGAAGTAAAATGAAATATAGAGGCCAAAATTGAGCGAAAGACAACTGAGTCCATCCCGTCTCCTTCCATCAACATGGACATTCGCCATGGCACATCAGGTGAGTCGAGCATTTTAGTAAACAAAGCATTAAATGCTTTTGGTTCTTGGGGCGGCAAACTCATTAAAATTGATGAATGCCATGTATTACCGATACGAGTCACATTTTGAGCTACATCTTCGGCTGGACGTGGAAAAATTTGCTCGCCTATTGACGGATACAGCAAGTGAGCAAAATCACGTGTTTCCTGTGCATTATCAATATCCGGCATCCTGACAGGAATTTTATCGCCTGGCAAAACCGCCCGCCAATCTTTACTGGTCATCTCTTTATCAATAATATTGCGCTGCTCCCATAAAAATTGGTGAGGATCAAGCTTATCGATTAATAAACCAGCACTGGTAAAGGCAGCGATAATTGACATTAAATAAGCATGATGAGCATCACTTATTTCATCAATATTTCGCTCGATGACCTGACAATTTGCTCCTTGAGGGGAATTGATAATATTTTTCCCCATTTTTTTTCGTCCTTCCTTTTCAACGTAAGGCGTTAAAATAAAAGGACGGGTCCAGATTGCAACAAATACCTTTTCATGACCACACCATGAAACCAGTTTATCCTCCCAATCACCAAAGACATCGTTTATATCCAAGCCGAGATTTTTTGCTGTAACGCGACTAGGATTTAAACAACTGACGACATCAGGCTTTACAGCATTGCGATCATAATCAAACACCACTTGCATGGCATGGCCACCTTTTTTAAGGTACGGTGACAATTGACTGTTTAATGTTTCAACCATAAACCCAAACTCATCAGAACCTTTTCTCGTTAAACTTCCGCGCAGCTCGAATAAGGTCACCAACGATCCGTCACTTGCTACAAGCGCATCATCTTTATTATGCAAGGTTTCCAAAAGACAAAATGAATCTACTGGTTTGCCAAACAAATCATCTAAACCAATCAATAAATTGTCTAAAGAAGTAAAAAATTTTGTAGAAAACATGTTATAGGCCTACAGTTTGAAATTCGAAATATCGATTTTTCGAACAATTACCCCGTAAGGGTTTATTTGGGTGTCCGTTGATTGCATCAACACTTTTGCCAAAATCTCTTTGCCCGGCAACGTGCCTTTAGATGACTCATAACTCATGATCATCGGTATTTCGACAAGCCATGAGTAAACCCCGGAAATGATCCCTTCATTCACGACGAGCGGCAATCCCGACAAGCTTGCTGAAACCGAAAGTTTTTTATTCTTTATAATCCCGGTAATTCCCTTATTGTCCATCGATTCGACCAGATCTTTCAGAGCTGCTTGATTGTAATATTTAGAAACGCCATCGAAATTCATTTCAATATTATAAAAATCCATTGTCAAAGTGTCTGTAACAACACGAGTGGCAAATTTAACAATTCCATTATTTGTTACATATGGCTCATGAAACGGAACCATTTTTTCTGTAAAAAGATTCTTTCTTTGCGCATAATAATCCGCTTCAGGTGTTAGAGCGTACTGAATAATATTTATTAAAAATGAAAAAGAAAAAACATAAGACAATAGATATATATGTTTTTCCTTCTTTTCAATTCCTGCTTTATATTTTACAAGATCGCTTACGACCTTGTTAAGAGATACGCTATTATCATCCATTATTATTCGTATGAAAAAACTATTTGATTAACAAATACACCGTCTGGATTATTAATAATATTTCCACGTTTAATCAATGCAGTTGCGTTTAGATCCTGACTGTTTGTCATTGCTTTCGATGAATGGTACTTAATAGAAAGCGAGAGACTTAATTTCCATGTAAAAACACCGTCGTCATCTTCGCCACTTGCTAAAATCGTCGGAGATTTTGTTAACTTTACTTTTGTTGAGAGCCCTTGTTTATCGATCATATCAATCACTCCCTGAGCCTTCATAGACTTAACCAAATCATAAAAAGCGCTATCGGAATATCTCCTACGAACCTTCATTAAGTCATTTTTATAATGAATATGATCTAAAGAAAGCGTTTCAATAACAACTTGACTAAACCAATTGATTACAGACTCATTATTTAAATAAGGTTGATTTAAAGGAATCAAAGGAGTGATAGTCATATCTTCCTTTTGAGCAAAGTAAACAGGTTTTACTTCGTGCATAAACTGTATAGCGTTACCTGTTATTGATAATAATAAGCAAATGATAATAATCATCAATATTTTCGACACTTTAAAATACTGTCTTTTATACCAATTTAATGAATTCATGACGGTAGTCAATCCATCAAATTCTGAATTGATAATGTTACCAATATTTTGATCTATATTTTCTTCATTGCTGTTCATAAAATTGTTTCCAAAACGTTTTTGTCAGTATCAAGCAATAATTCCGTATCACTTTTTAGCGTCATCCCAAGAAGAACATCAATTGGCTTTGTATAATCCAGATAGTCGGGGTTTTGTATGTTTAAAGCCGGAGGTATTAAACCTAGTTTTGCACAAATTCTACCAACCTCGTAATCGTCGAGATCCGTAAGAAAACCAATTTTTCCTTTTCCATAACCAACAACATGAACTCCGGCAGCCTGCAAACTAATCGCAGCATCTAAGCAGCTCATTAAATCTCGAGCCTTATAAAAAGGCCTGGATGAATTGGCACTAAATTTTTCTTTAAGCACTTCTGGCCTGGGGGCCAATGTTTTTGCCGCCCCCACCCAAAAACTTTCCATAAAAAGCCCCAATGAAACTGATAAATCAGCAACATCTCCCAACTCTTTAATGGGTTCAATCAAATCTTTTATTTTCTGGTTTTCAATAAATCCTTTTGATACGTAAGCTTCTAAAATTTGCACGTTACCCAATTCTGAAAGCCACACTAGTTCATCCATCGTAACCCAGCGCCGCGAATCCTGTCCTGATCCAAAATTAATCAATCGACCAAGTGCTGGGTTTAATTCATTAACGACTATTCGTGCCAATACGCATCCTTCTTGTTCCCTCAACCAATTGACAATGCTCTCACTAGATACAGGCAGTGATTTTTTGCCGACCAACTTCCAATCACTACTGGGCATAAATGAATTCAGGATATTAATGGCGTGCTTCACCCGAGGAATAGCAACTTGAAATCTACGATAACCACCGGAATAAATATCAGCATTTACTTCGCTTTGAATATAATGAACAGTCGATTCGGATAGCGCGTTTACCACCCTTCGAGGAACTATATCATCTGGCGGAGCTAATTCTTGTCGAACACCATAATCCAATGAAAAAGGAGGTGGCGTTTTTAGCCCCAGTCTATCCCAGCCAATCTTCATAACACGGCCAAAAATCGTTGACATTGATTGAACCTGAGTTGGCCAATCATCTTCACGAACACCTAATACATTCATGATGCTATACGGCATCCAAGTAACGTTTGAATTCTCGATAGCCCGAGGCGAGATTTCCTTTGAGGTATATCGCAACGATAAATATTCTGAAGACCGATACCGACTGTGTGATTTAAAGCCGCAACGAAACATTAAATCTCTTTCAAGATTTAGCATAAAAACGACATCAGAAGGAAGATTTTCAGTTCCTCTAATGCGAAACGCCTTCCCTCCATTAATGGACGCCCAACCTGAATTATGCTGATAAGGATCCTCAAACCTTACACAGCCAAATTTCACATCATTCATGTGCGACGCTATTCCTCGCTTTTCCATGTGCCAACTAAGTCATCCCATTGTGAATTCGGCGTCCAGGCGCCAGTTTTACTCCACCAATCAATAGCCTTTTGATGAGGAATTCCCGTCGGCAAAAGACGTAAACCTTGCAATATTAATCCGCGGGATTGATAGAGATCAGGATGTTTTTTATAGAGCTGAAATAAAGCTGCGCCGAGATTTTTCGGATCAATGACTTCTTCTCCGAATTTCTCGATTGCCTGAGTTGCCCGGGCTTGCAACCACATCAATAGCCGGACAGCGTAATCAGAATAAGCATTGTCATCCGACTGATGGGCTTGCACAAGTGCCAGATTGGCAAGTAAATTAATGTTCCCCTGCGACAGGTGAGGGAAATATATCACCTTCGCGCCTTTTTCTTGTCCGGCCAGCCCAATTGAAAAAACCTGGTGACAAAATGGACATAACGTCACAAGATCTTTATTGACTTGTTTTGTCTGAGGGCCCCAATCATCTATATGGAATACATTTAAATAACCGGATGCCCTGTCACTATCATCAGATGCCTTTTTAGGATCTCGCTCAGGCTTGCTTTTAAATCCGCAAGCCTGGCAAGAAAAGTTATCCCGGACCAATACCGAATATCTTTTTTGATCGTATTCGATTTTCGCCGTTTCAGCACTTGAGCCCTGACCTGAGCGATCAGCTACGTTGACGCTGGGGACTAACTCAAACATGATTTACAGCCCTAAATCGCTTACTGCTTTTGTTGACTCGTCAGTACCGAATGCCGTTAGTGAAACCGACCCGATGAGCGCAAATATTGACATCAATGCAACACCGACCAAAATTGCCACCACAAAAGGGCCGATTGATTGCTGGGTTTTTTTTGCATTCATTAACCCAATCCCGCCCCCGATCACCGCGACAAGACCAATAAAAAAGGCAAATTGTTTCGCGCCGACAGACAGGCCTTTCGCTGCCTCTCCAGCATTAGTTCCTATTTGACCGATTTTGACTGCAGCCTCGGCATGCTCAACGAAAAAAAACGTCATAATTAACATGCTCAGCGTATAACTCAAGAATTTTACAACCTTATCTTTTTTTGCCATTTTTTAGCTCCAAATTAAAAAAATAAAACACAATGAATAATTTTTAGTTTACATACATTACCGCATCTTGTTAACATCAAGAACCTACTATTTTTGATAAAATATTTTCTATATCGCCCCCTAAGGACACCCCTATAACACCAAGTAATTTTGTGAAGTTTACTGCAGCGATCCCACCTATTAAATGTGTCACTGCAGGCGCAAATAAACGACTGTCCCCTCCTGATTTTCCAAGCAAATTCAATCCTCTGATTACGCCCACCAACCCTGTAAGCATAATTATGAGCATTCCAACTGTAATGTAGACCCCTTCAGGAGTATCGGAACTTGGAGGCGTATAGGATAAACCGTGAACAGAATCTTCTAAGAAGATCGTCTGACTTAACACATCCATGAATGGAATGAGGCTAAGCAATAAGGACCCACTTATCACCAGAGCAAATGACTTACCATATTCCCCACCACGATGCATCGATTGGTTTTTTGGTATCGCCGAAATCACCCCAGATACAACCATCACAAGACCTGTAAAATACCCAATATAAGTTATTGGGTCCCACCAGGCCTGGAGCTGAGGAATTAGGTTTTCTAATATCTTCGCGCTATCACCCATTTTCCCCTCCTCCTATTGATAGCGGATAATACCTTGCGAGGTGTACACAAGATTTTTTTGGATATCTATCGAATTAATTGTCGCCCCTTCAAATGAATCACCAACACTCAAAACCTTGACCTCGCTGGTGCTATTGTGCGATATAACAATGGAGTCGGCTGTTATGCCAACGGTATTCCATTGTTTAAAGACATTCCTGAATTGCTTATCTTTCGCGGCAGCTTGCTTACTATTGACGACCTTTTTTCTTTTTAGGCTTTTAAGCTTTCTTTTTAGCTTGGCCAAACGATCTGACAAAGCCTGGTTTTCTGATTTCAAATCGCTAGCTTTGCTTTCCGCGAATTTTTGAGCGGCTTTCGCCCCTTTTAATTCGTCACGCAATGATTCAGTCGCTTTTTCCATTTGAGCCAATTGCTCCCCAGCTTTTGTTAACTGAATATCTTTCTCTTTTAATGTCGCTTCGGCAGAGGCTGCAGCCTTGCTAAGTCCTTGCTGTTGAACTAATAATTGATGCGCCTGACCTAATTCTTGCTGCAAGACCTCAATTTTGTGGGTTTGTGCGCTAATAGTTAGGTTGTATTGATTCAGAACATCAAGAAATTGTTGGCCAGTTAATAAAGAAGACCTTGACGAAGCTTCATTCTCTACATGTTGCCTCGGCTGTTCAGCGTCACTTTCAATCTTGTCGCCTTGGCGAGACCGCTCAACAACTGAATTCACACGCTCGATTGGTTCATCGTTTTGAATAGTCATTTCTGACGAGGCAGCGTTTTTTTCGTCGACCAACTTTGTCACTAGTTGATCACCGGATAAAACCCTATATTCGTTAACATTTGCATTAACTGGCTGAGCTAATGATTGATCTTGCTCCTGCACGGAAGGAGCGGATTGCGCCTTTGCAAACCCAAAATAAGTGAACAAGAGCACAACAGCCATAATTAACGCAAACAAAAAACCGTTGATGACCTTGCATCGTTTGCATGATAGCTGTTTCGATTCCCGATCAGAACCCTGTATGGCGTTAGGTTTACCTGATGTATCATGACGGATCAGGAAATTTACACTAACTACAGCTTTTTTTTTGTTATCAGCGCTAAAGATAGGCTCATCTACAGCGGCGTTAAATTGTTGATTCATTTTTATTAATCCGGTCTGTATCTCTGCATAAATCCATTCTATTAACTGGGTATATCTTTAATATATATATTACAACATTTATTTAATAATAAGAATACCTACTGGTTCACCTTTTTTATGAGTAGGAAAAGCTTCAACAGTTGGCGGCCGATCAAACTTTTTGGCCATAATATCACCCAATCGCTCAGCAACCTTTCCGCCAGCAATAATGCTTTTCTCCGCTAATGAATACTGCGGAAATGTCGTTACTGCTGAGGCGTTTGTCAAAGAAGACCCCGCTGTGGTAATCGTTGAAACGCCACTGTTTTGCGTGGCATCAGCAAACCCTTCTAAAAAACTCGCGGCCACTAACCCGCCCCATCGCTCTAAATAATGATTATCAACAGCATCAGCTATATAAGCCTCGGGAACCGCTGGATTAATGGCGTATGCTTTTATGGCATAAGTTTCACCATTAGGTGTAGTTATGGATGTGTACTCCACAACCAGCGATTCACCTCTGCGCTCAAACCCTCCAATAACCTTGGATCCTTTAAAGGGGCCTGCAATAACTGTCGACAAAACTGGCCCCGGCTTATCTGAATTTAAATGTAAATCAAGTGTTGACAGCAGGATGTCGCCAGGCTTGAACGGTGATGATTTCAATGGATTTTTAATATCACTGAAATCACTCGCACCTTTGTCTTTATCTGTTACTTTGCCTTCTTTATTATCATTTGCAAGATAGACAATCGATTTTTGCGGCCCATATTGCCAAAAGCTCGATAATTCAGACAATTGATCGGTCATTGCATTAGTTAAATTGATCAACTCAAGATTTGGCTTTGGGTCGGGCTGTTTTTCATTGGGATCGGTCTGAACCGTTTTGTACTCTCCTTTCTCTTCCTTTGCTTCATCTTGGGGTGCTGGCTTATTTTCTTCTTCAATACTGATGACTTGCTTTTGAGCAGTCTTTCCAATTACAGCCGGTATGAAGGTCTCCCCTTTTTTTCTCGCTACTTCGGCGTTTTGTTCAGCATCCTCCAATAATTTTTGATTGAATTCCTCAGACCCTTCTCCACCGACAGTCACATCATTTTCAATAGGTGCGGGCGCATCAATCTTTACGCTGCTTTTCTCTTGGCCTTGCCCTTCTTTATTGAATGAGAATATACCAACTACGCCGATAATTAATGCCAAAAATGCTGCTATAGACATCATTATCGTCCACTTACCACTCGCTCTAACTCTTTTTTTGTTTTGTGCGTCGGCCATATTTATTCTCCAATAGCAAAGGTTTTCTGAGCCCCATCAATCAATAAAACGACTGCAGGTGTAACAGGAATTTCATACACATTAATATTGTGCCCCCTTACTATATTGCTTCGGTCCGGCCACAATAATTTATTTGGTGTACGAACATAACGCTTTTGTTGATAATTCCAAATTGTCGCGTAATGACCTGCGCTCGATTTTGCAAGCAGAGCGCCCTCTGGTGGCACGCCATCCAAAAATCCTGACATGAGTGAATCGGTAGGAGATTGTGTTGGCTCAGAAAACACCGGAATCTCAGCGTTGGGACCGCGCTCATTTATTCGATATGTCGTAAGTGCATCCGCAATTGTTTTCTTTTTTGATAAATCTACATCCGCACTCAACTCAATAATAATTGGTGCGTCATTATCTTTTAAGGTAACCACAATATTACTATTGACGTGATTAGCCAATGGGTTGACTGTGATTAAATTACCTGGCATCAAGTCTTTAGGCTTATCCACATTAAACCATGATGGATTGCCCGGTGTTACATGACTGATAGGCCAAGGCGCTCCGGTAGAATCAACAAAAACTACTGTTGAAGTATATCCGGGCATCAATCGAAGTAATGTTGTTTTTTCACCTGGCCGCAATGTAATGTTGCGAGACTCTGAAACTAATTTCGGCTTTGAATAGGAGCGAATTGCTTCCTGCGTTTTGTCAAAGTCTTTCTTAAAATCTTTTACCTGATCAGGATTCAACAGCAAGACACTTTGCTTTGACTTTTGAAAAGCCATTTCAGCCAAAAGTTTTTGCCTGTCTTTCTCAAGCTGAATTTCGGCTTTCGCTTGTTCAGCCGCCTGCTTGGCGATAACCTCGACTGCATTCTCATCCGCATGCACTGAACCACTTTGCCACTCTAACAAAACAAGCAAAATTATCGACATTGATTTAATAAGCTTCACTTTATTATCCAGTTTAATTTATACATATTACACAATAATTGAATTTTACTATCAAAACGCTATTTTGTTAATTACAGCTAATTTAATAGCTTTCTGGCTCGCTTTAGATATTGAACCCCAACTTCTTTTGTAGCCAATTCACTTTCCTCTGATTCTGGCAAGTGCCTTTCCTCGAACGCCGGCAAATTTTTTCCATTTCGCATATCCAGCAACAAAGCATCGTAGTGCTTTTTAAATACTGGAAACACCTCTTTTTGAGTCCCTCCCTTGATGTCGAACCAGCCAGTTAATCTTGCTGCTGCTAGAACGATCGGATGCTGCCATTGATGTTCCTTTACCCTATAAGCATTCTTACATGCCTCTTGATATGCGTCCTCAGCACTCGGAATACCTTTTTCGCGCAAGGCGCATTTTTGACAAATATCGATAAACTCAGCAATTGTCGGGACAAAAGTATTTCGGGACTTCCTCAAATGAAAAAAAGCCTTTTGAATAATGTTCCAATCCATTAATTGCTCATTGCGCAATTCTAGAAATAAGTTTTTGCGATATTCTTTTTCTATATTTGCGTTTGGCCAAGCATGCTTCCAAGCTGGAACAATAGCTTTCATAGTGTCGGTAATTCTTAGCATAAATTCCTCGATGCTAGCATCTTGTTTTTTTTGCTGTTCGTGATTCGATTCTATCGCCTGGGAAGGCTGATGCCTGACAAGTTGTTTGGCCGCGTCCTGAACGATTTTATTAACTGAACTCATACCAGATTCCTTATTACTCATAAATTATGCTCTCTTGATCTGCGCGCTAGTTTTCTGACTGAACCAAACCTAATTCTTTCTTAAGATTGTCGTTATCTGGCTCGACTACTAAACCTAAAAACACATCATTTCTCAACTCGTCCATCCATCCGCGATCACATTGTCGAGGGATGCTGGAGGAACCACTAAAGTCACTATTGTTATGTTTTTTTACCAGCATTGCTTTTAGATAAGCTGGAATTGCTTCGCGTGTTTTGTATTGCGTTTCATCCCGAAGATACCACTCCTTCAGTTTTTCTAACTCATTTTCAATATCTATGGAGGGATATAATTCCTGCCATTTGTTACAGAGAGTCCTCGTAACCACAAAAACTGGGTTGCCAACCCCTGTCACTGGAAAATCAATAACCTTCTCGTGCAATATTTGATCTTCTACCTTGTTAAGCCATCTTCGTATTGTTCGCCCCATTGTGAATTTGTCACGAGATTTTGTTTCTGGGTACATCAACCACTTTTTGATTTGTTTCAACTCGTTCGTAATATGAACGGCCGGGTACTGTTTTCTGAGTTCGGATAGATTCCGTGATGAAACTACAAAATAGCTAGGCTCCCCATCGGCCATGACCGAAAGCATAATGTCGCCTCGCATTGCAAATGACTCGCCACCACCTTCCATAACAATCCCGTCGATTGGCAACAATTTGATTTGGTCAGCACACTCCTCCTCTGCTTGTTTAGATTGCTGCACAACCATATTGAAACCCCCTATAAAATTTCATCGAGTTCAGATGTCTTATTTATTTTTCTGGTCAAAACTGCGATCAATCAACGTG
Source organism: Methylomarinum sp. Ch1-1 (assembly GCF_030717995.2). Classification (NCBI taxonomy): domain Bacteria; kingdom Pseudomonadati; phylum Pseudomonadota; class Gammaproteobacteria; order Methylococcales; family Methylococcaceae; genus Methylomarinum; species Methylomarinum roseum. The sequence goes on from NZ_CP157744.1 coordinate 217,811, forward strand.
AACACAGCCCCTTCTTGCGCTCCGCAAAGAACTCCTCGAATGTCAGCGCCTCCGTTTGCTCCAGCGCGTTACGAATGTTCTTCAGTGTTTCGGCCTTTGCGCGGTCAAACGCTTCACGGTGTTTTTCTAGCACTGCTTCGTGCGGGCGCGGGTTGTAGTACCCGTCAATACGGGAGGCTGCGTTCTGCTTCTCGTAGCGGTTCATTTTCTTTCTCCGTAGTCGGTTCAGCACCTAACAAGGCGCATTAACATTTGTTCCCTTCGGTCACGCGACAGCCGCCGCGCTTCGCGCTCTGGCTGCCGTTAGGCTTCCATGATCTGTCGCATCTCCTCCGCAGACACGTACACGGTTCGTTTCGTGTTCGGCACCATCTTCGACAACAATCCTTTTTCTGGTTCGCGCTTCGCCATACGAAACTCCGCTCCGGTTACGCGCATCGTGTCGCTGTATCGGAGATCATCACCTAGCCAAGCAGCGTGATACAGACGGAAGTTATCCGGCACCTCGCTGAGTTTTTGCAGCGCAATCTTGCCGAAAGGCTGCTCTTCAAAGACGCTGTCTATCATGTCAGTCATTGCAATCTCCAAGCCTAACCACAGTGTCGAGTAGACGCGTGGAAGTCAGGCGGTTTTCGTTAAGTATCGCGGCCGCGCTGCTCATGCTGACCATTATGCGGCGTTGTAATACTCAATGGCTTCAGCCAAGTCTGGCCCGGTGTAGACGACCTGATTGCTGTTGATGAATTCGTACCACACGCGCTTTCCGACGGGGTCGGTAACAACATCGATGGCTTTGTTCTTCCCGTCGCCGTACTGCCCACAAAGCCGTGCCTTCGGGAAAAACATAAGAAAATCGTCTTTAGTTACTTCGTGGTTTCGCATAACAAAATTTTCAAAGAGTAAATACGCTACATAGAACGGAATATAAGGATTCTTTTTCTGGACCTAGTCATGTTTGGTGTTGAAAGCTCAAGCAGAAAAAAATGTATTTTAATATATATATTACCACATTTTCATAGATTATCAAAACCCTCCTGTCCCGAGTTTTTTAAATTTGAAAAATTTCCTTTGCATTAATTATTTGAGTATGAGATTAGGCTTAAGGATTCGGTTATCCAGAATTAACGACAGCACTATGCCGACTTATTATTTGATAAATCCATTTGTTCTTGATATCAATGGCATAGGGATCTATCTGTCTATAGGTATTTTTTACCATATTTTTTCTGTCATCCTGTTATTGTGATACTTTAGTCATTAAGCAGCTTTTTTAGCAGCTATGATAAGCCCACGATTAAGCAGAATTAACGATCAAACTTGGCGGCATTGCGAGATTAAAGCGCTTTTGCCGCCCTGGTAAAATAAAAATTATTTTCAAATTTTTTGCACTATGTCTAATTATAATTTTGATCAATCACTGTGCGAACTGTCTTTACATATTAAAATTTATCGGGAGACCGTTTTGCAGCAAACTCATGAACAGTTTTCGCGCAATACAGGGTTTGCAGTCGAAACAATTATGAACCTAGAGGAAGGGCGTCTTGAGTGTGTGTCAGCCCAAGATCTTCTTTATTTTCTCGATAAAATGGGCTGCCTTAATGATTTGCTTGGTCTAATGGATAAACAGGACGAAGCACTGGACAAGATGGCCGATTATATTGCCGGACTTGAAATAAGAAATCCGCTTTAAACTAATAGCTAACCTAGGCGAATATCATTTTCTTGGTTTGATACGTTCATCGATTGCATTGCCTCTAGCTCATGAACCATTGATTTTAAACGATCTGGATCAATGATTTTTTTGAACAGGGCTTTGTCCTTTTCGTTTAGATTAGCCTTATCCATAAGAGGCTCCGAATCGATCGCGGCTTGAGCAACCCGCGTTGCAATCGTTTTTGCTCTATCGAATGATATGCCTAGCTTTTCCGCTGTCTGTACCACAAACGCACCGGTCATAAAGTTGTGTTGATCCGCACGAGTGTAATTACATAGATGAGTATCAAACGGTGAATTCCAAGGATCTGGCACTAGGTCGAAGTTTGGTGAAAGTCGATATTTGCCGTCTTTATTGAGAATGATCTCCAGGTTTCGCAAATGGTTGTCTGTAATATTACAGATTCCGACCAAAATCATCCTTGCATAAAGCTCTTCGACATCTTCTTCAGGGTGATCGGACGCCTGGCGAATTGCGTCCGCAATATCCAAATAGTCAACCGAAGACATATTGGTTTTATTAGCGTTATCTACTCCCACCAGCGTAGCCAGCGAAATTGTATGATGACGGAGCTGCTTTGATCTGTCGAAACGCTCGATTAGAAAAATATCCTCACCATTCTCACTTGCCGGCAGCACCCAAGAGCGAGGAGTTTCTATTCCAGCAGACCTTGATATTCCCAAGGTAACATGTTCCATTTTAGCCATATTATATGGGTCAAAAGGCGCATTAAATTTAGCCATCATATCTATGCCTTTCAATTGGAACTGTGCTTTTGGTCGAGATCCACCGCCTTCAATAACCGCCCACTTGGTTTGCTCATCATAAATTGGTTGCCCACGATTATGACGACCCATGAGAAAATCAATTGACTTTCGTTCTATTTCCCTAAGAATTTCAATTCCTCTTACCGGAGACTCCACCCCTGGCTTTTTATAACAACGAAAACGTAGACCCTTAGATGTCCGTGATCCCAACCAAAACATTCGTTCTATATCTGACATCTGAGCATAGCCGGGATACTCTTCAACCAGTTGTTTAGATCCCCAATGACCAGGCAAAGTGTCACGAAATACGCCGTGCAAGGTATGATGATGAGGAGGCTTAAAAGATTTTTGCACTCCTTTAATCAAATGAACGGGATCAAGGCTGGGGCCGTCATAATGAGCAGAATAAACAAAGCCTGAAACAAGGTTATTCAATAGAATATAGCCGGCTGTCTCATAACCAGGATTGCCTTGATTATGACCAAGAAAAATATCAACCGCAATAAAGCGGGTCTCCTGCTGAATCGATCCCATGTATTATCAATGCCAAACTAAACCGTGGAAGCTTAATTTAATTAAAATTCGGCGTTCTTTGCTAGCTTTTTCAATGCCGAAAGGTGCCTCGATGATTTTGCGGATTCAGAGCCGGTTGATTTTTGCACAATCGGTTCAACTCTTACCGGTTCCTGATCAGCTTGATTCACAAAATGACGATGCTCAATCTTTTCCATGTCAAAATCTTCAAAATCACTCTCATCGGCTTCTCTTTGTTCCGGACCTACATCAACATCGTTGGCTATTGAAATAGGCTCAACAACTTTGGGCCTAGGATTAATGCTCGAGTTCGTTTCCAGACCTGAAGACGGCTTCTTTAAAAAATCTTGAAGCAACCCTTTAGGGGTTGATGCAATAATTTTATCTATTAACTCGTTTTTTATTATTGCCGCACTTGACTTAGGTGCGCCAGATTGAGCATGTTGATGCTCCAGCCAATTCATAATTATGCGATCCATGGAGCCGCTTTCCTTGAGGCGCAAGGATATATGACGGCGAGCCTGCTTCATATCCCTCCCCTCTTTAGAAGCGACAATGCGCCTATATCTTCCATAAATTTATCAATATCTTTCATAATTTTGCCATGATAAAAACGTAATATCGTCCATCCGGGTGTGGTTCGGCCGCCTGAATCCACTTTGATTTCGACCGCCTGCACGGCGCCGACGGCGCAACCCTCAAGAATAATCGTGAACGGATACAGCCGAAACATCTTGGCTCGCTTTCGTCGATCCAGGAGTTGACGAGCCCGGGCCGATTGATCAAAGCCAATCAATCCTATTCACGCATAGCTTAAAGGGATTTAACCCGGGGTGAATAAGTCGAGGACTCAAGGGTTAAACCATCCTTCCACTTCTCAAAAGAGGAGTAACATTGTTACAGTTTTTCTCGCACACTATTCTTTATTTTTTAAATAAATAAGCATTCCTTTTGCTACAGCATAAAATGAATCATCCATAACTTCTAAATGATGAATGGAGCTCTTGATAGCCGGCGCGAAATGATTGGCGCCTCCGCCGGTTATAAACACACGCATTTCACCGGCGCCGTTCCAAGATTCCTTGTTACCATCTTCCCGATTAATTTCGTCAATTACCTTGCCAGCAACTGACATAGCCAAATCATTCACCATCCCAGTTATGTCATGAACCTGACCTTGATGGCGATATCGTTTTTGCGTACAAATTTGCTCATACCGTGAATCATCGGTAACGAATCCTTTATGCTTTAACTCCTCTCTTAACTTCCCGTGAAGCTCGGACATGCCAACAGAAAGGCCACCACCTAATCGTGGCACAAACCGCATGCCATTAATCACGCTGAACCCAGTGGTGTATGTTCCAACATCGATACACCCAACATAATCATCCAATACAGATTCATCATTGGCTGCAGCATAAAACAACGTTGCAGCCGCCTGAGGAATGAGCACCGCTTCGATCTCGACACTGTGCTCTATTCCCTGAAATACAAACTCATGCGATCGATTTAAAACCTTCAAGACACGATCTCTATCACGAGTAAAATAAGATTGCGGAATGCCGGTGGCTAATTTAATTTTTCCGGTCGTAATACCAAGGTTACCGATGACTCGATAAATCAACGCCATCCAACCTTCAGAGCCGGCCCAGTCTTCGGTCAAAGTTGAAAATCGTTCATTAGCTTTGCCGCCAAAGTTAAAAGCTGATATGCCCGTTAAATAGGACTGCCCTCCAAATGTCACCACTTCATCAGACAGTACTCCGAAATCACCGTCGCTAGTAAAAGGACACACCAATGAAGGTAAGTTGTTCTCGCTCACACCATTTGTATATTTTGTAAAACCACTACCAACATCAATAGCAATCTCCATCGGAACCGTAAATTCAAGCTTGTTGTTCTTCATGATTGCTTGCGTTCCTGCTTCTGTTACTTCTGTTAAATCAGTCATGAACCATATCTCCTTAAGATATTTTTGATTTTATTAGATATATATTACCACACCTTTTTTAACTCAGTTAAGCCCCTCCCCTTCATTAGTCATATAAAATGCCGCACTTTTAGCGGCTTTTTTGGCAGCGCGCACATAAAGTGCCGCACTTTTAGCGGCTTTTTTGGCAGCGCGCACACAAAGTGCCGCACTTTTAGCGGCTTTTTTAACGGCGCTTGGTGACACCTTATAATAAATTGCGCCTCTAGCATTTAGCTTCCCCACTAATAAGCCAGATGAATGCCGTCAACTTCATGATCGCTAAAAAACTGAAACAATATGACGCCGTTAAGCAAAGTGACGCATAAGGATTAAACCAATACCTTTCTTTATTCACTTAACTCAACAGCGCCAACCAAGAAATTAGCGACAAGTTGCTCATCAATCGCCAGCCCAAGGCAAAACCTTAGTTCCATGATGTTTATTACTCTCTGAATAAAGACATCGCAGCGCGTTAACCAAGCATTTTATTTTGCTTGATTAACATAGGTAGTGAGTTAATCAGGCTTTTTTATCTGTTTGATAGCCTTTCGTCGTTTGGATTATTGAGGGCTGGCTTAAAAAACAATCCCTGGGATCCGCTTTTATTAGTAACCGGGTTAAAATGTGACAAAGCAGCCCTCCAATCTCAGTAGATGCATGATTGTCAGAAAGAGGGACTATTGAAGCTGATCAGGAGACAACCCTTTTTGTTTGGCCGAGACGCTATTAACAAGAAGGCAAATCGAGTTTAAAATGAAAAAAGCAAAAGTTTAATTAAACTATCTTAATGTGGTGTATCATAATGCTGTTAAATATATCGATGAAAAAACGGCTTGTTTTAGCTGTGGCGCCATCACTGCTCTTTATGGGGTGCGCTTCCAAACCAACGCCTATTCCCGTTGAGCCAGACAACACAGTCCTTATAAGTATTTCTGAATCAGCCAAGAAAATTCAGGAGGAGCTCAACGTGATAGCAAAGGTTGAGCAGCACAACTCTCCAGACATCAAGCTATATAAAAGACCAGAAAAAGGTCCGCTGACAAAATTGATAAATTTGCGCTGGCATGGCGATGCAGTGCCAGCTGTCGAAACAGTTGCAAAACTTATCGGTTACGAATTCGACGCAAAAGGCAAAAAGCCAGTTGTTCCAGCAATTATTGATATTGACGCAAAAAATCAAAGTGCATTTGATGTTCTTGAAGATATCGGGATACAAGCGGGACATCAAATAGGGGTTTTGTTAAGCGAAGATCTTAAACTGATTAAAGTGGTCTACGGTAGTCGCAAGTAATTAAGAGGTCCTAATGAAATCAAAAATAGTGTTATTTTTGCTGGCTGGGGCAACTCTTTATTGCCAATCCAGTGTCTCCGCGACACCAAGCAATCTAGATGAGCTAACAAATCTTAGTCAGAATAGCGCGGAAAATTCACATTATGTCGACGGGATTCCATCCTCTGAAATTGATCAGCTTCGCTATAAGGCTATGATTGAAGCAGCTCAAGTATTGGGACTGCAAGAAGGCATCAAACACAGGCAAGAGCAAATAAATGACGAATTAGCGGAAATCGCCGATGAGCTAAACCGAATATATAATTTTCGAGCTCTCCTCTTAAATGACGGGATTATGATTCCACCTGTTATTGACGAAGTGGAAGGTTCTCTCAAAATTGAAGAGGACGGATCTATTAATGCTAGTGAGCGCACCTATATTATTCGTAAAGATGCAAAGCTAACGATTGATCCTCCTTCCTGGCGCAGCCATCTCATTCATCATTACGGTGTTACCGACCGGATCAATAAGGCGATCTTGCCTAAGACAGATAAAGAGCAACTGATATGGAAGAAAAGTATCGAGGAAGCCTGGAATAAAGGGATTGATCAGGCCAACTATATGTTTTCCATTAATCTGAATCGTCTTACCCGAGATTATCTTGGTATGGCAAGATTTAAATCACTAGCCAAACAGAGAATTGTTGATATCCCCATGGTGGCTCGAGGCGACCTAGGTATTCGGGTTAACGGCAGAAAGTTGGACATTGGTCAAAACACTTTCCGTATCACCAACCATTCATCCTTTCAAACTAAAGGATGGAAAGCCTTTGGATCAATTGCTCAAGGGGAGCGGTAATAATGAATCACGCAATGTATGAATCCGAGCCGTTAACACACTGGATGCTGGACGACTTCAATAATTTTTTGATTTGGGCTGCTGAATTAAACTGCTCAGATATTAATCTTGTCCCTAATGATCCGGTATGGATAAAAGTATATGGCGATTGGCATGCTGTCACGCGCCGACCAGTAGGCGCCGGCGAAATCCGTGATCTACTTGACGCAATAACGGGCAGCCCTTCATCCTCTGCAAGGACAGCAGGTGCTGAAGCTTTGGATTTTCGTCATGAAATCAAATTAGACCGCAGTCGAAAAATTCGCTTCAGGGTAAATGCAACCTCCTGTCGTGACGGATTTTCTTCTGGGATCAACATGGTCATGAGGTCAATTCCGGATACCCCGCCTGACTTGGAAGAATTGAACTTAGAGCCAGGCATTTTATCTAGCTGCTTCCCGAGCAATGGATTGGTTTTGGTGGCCGGCGTGATGGGCTCAGGGAAGTCTACCTTAATTTCATCTATTCTTGGCGAGATCATTAAGAAGCATAAAAAAAATGTCGCGACCTATGAGGCCCCTATTGAATTTGACCTGATGTCGATCCCAAGAAAGTCTGGTCCTATCGTCCAGGCGGAAGTTCCGTCTCACCTAGAATCGTTTTCGGATGCGATACGCGCGACAACACGTAAAGCGCAAGATGTTTGCTTAATCGGGGAGCTTAGAGATCTCGAAACCATGAAAGGCATGATCACTATGTCTGAAGTTGGCGTGGCCGCATATGGCACAGTGCATACGCGAAGCGTTGCAGAAACTCCATCCCGAATCATCAATTCATTTCCTGATGATGTACAAAACCAGATTGCTGTCACCCTATTGTCAAGCTTGAAGCTTATTATCTATCAGCGCCTAGTAAAAAGCGTTGACGGCAAGCGAGTGGCTTTAAGGGAATTTTATGCGTTCGATGATGAAGATAAAAATCATTTAATTGACAACAAGGCAAACTTGTATCATGAGATTTCTGCGTTAATAGAGCGCAAGGGCCAGTCATTATTATCAGATGCACAAAAAAAGTTTCGCCAAGGCATTATTGATCAAGAAACATTTCATTTAATCGAGGAAGAATTCTCGTCAAAAAAATTAGCTAGAGCAGCATGAGAGGTATTTACGATGTGGTGTTATGCAGCAGTTTTCCCTTATTTTTTTATTATGGACGCTCGAAGTATGATCCCGATTTCTATCTGGCTTCTGCACATGAGCTGGGAAACTTTTTATATTTCTCTGGCTGGAACCGCTATTTTTTTAATCGCGAACAAATTGGGAGCGACACCGGAGTATCTGCTAAGAAGAGTTGTTCGAATAACTTCCGGACGCATAAGAAATCGCTCGGACAACATTTTATACAGACGGCGTTCAAGGCTTTCTATCTGGTAAATAAATTTGAACAAGCCAGCCCCTCGTGCCTTCTCCTTTCTTTAGAGGGGAGTTAACCCAGTCATTAGTGAGAGCCTGAGTGGGTTGAATGGATCAATCTGCTCAGGCGTTAAGTGTTTATTCCAATGGAATCTCGCTCCTTTAGGGGCGTGTGGTTCACTGCCTTAACAAGTTTCAATCTTGCACATATAATATTAAATAAAAGATGAGGTAATATATTTATGCTAAAAATATCGCTAGGTGCTAGCTTATTAATTGGGATTGCTATGGGGACGCCCGCGCAGGCATTCTTTAGTTTTGATGAGGCTAAAGAAAATCTCGCTATCAACAGAGCTCCTCAAGCGAAAGTTAACGATTCGACCTGTCTTGGTTCTGTCAAGCATTTAAAAAAACAAGGCTATCCAGTTAAGCAAGTTGCTGGTTTTGGCCGTGACATGCCATTTAGCACATCTTTAAAAATAATCATTCCGAAAGACTGGGTGATTAAAGGTGGTGATCTAAATGCTTTATCGACATGGAGCGGCAACAAACAATGGGATAAAGTTGTTCAAGAAGCTGCTCAAAGCGCTGGCGCTTGTGTCACCTTAGATTGGCAAAACAAAATTGCATACGTAAAAACAGCTGACTTTGTAGAACCCACTAAAGAAGCGGCGGAAGTCAGCAAAAACGATCATTTTGTGACCGACCCCACTTTAGACAAGGCAGTTATAAGGCCGTTGGATCCTCTTTTTAATATGAATTTATGGGTATTAGAGCCTCACAAAACATTGCGGAACAATTTAGCCGAATGGTGTAAAAAAGCTGGTTGGTCGATGGCCTGGAACGCCCCAGGCGTTGATTATATGGTGTCTCACAAAGTAACGCTTCATGGCAACTTCATCGATTCATTAAAACAAATTATGAAGGCTTATGCGAAGGCTCCAAAACCTTTATCCATCAAGGCCTACAGCAAGCCATCAAACAAGGTGATCGAAATCGTTCCGTATATGATGTATCGCAACAACCCAGTTTATTAATATAGGAAATTTGTAATGCTAAAGAAAAGAGTGGCATTTTTAACGAGCTTTTTAACGATCGTGTCCTATGGATGCACAATGATTGAGGATCGAGAGAAGTCAAACGCTCTCATCGATGAACATTTTAAATTTAGCCAAGAGATGGTCGCGCAGGGTCAAGTGCCATTAGAAAGACCGTTTCTAGAGGTGGTCGATGAGATCTATGTCGACACCATCCCAATAAAAATAAGTGACAGAAAATTGTCTTTGCGTGCTGCATTCAGTGACACAGTATCAATTTCGTCAGGCGATGAAATGAATATTTATAAGCTGTCTGAAATTATCACGCGTCTAACGGGCATTTCAGCCGTCGTTGAGCAACCTGGGGGAGGCGGAAGTGGCTCTAATGAAGACGGCGATTCATTTATGAGCCCTTCGGATGGATCACTGTCAGCTGCTCAGCCCACAGCTTCGCTGGACTCAACCTCAATCCAGCCAACGGAAAGCTCATCAGGCGGCTCCAGCAATTTCCAGGGCAATAATTTTGGAGGCACCGGTTTTGGTGGAGCCAAAGAAATGCCGCTAGCTTATGCTGGGCGAACAATGAAAGTTCGATTTTCCGGAAATCTTGAAGATTTACTTGAAAGGGTTACAGCAGAACTCAATTTATTCTGGCGTTATGATAACGAAGAAAATCGGATTGTTTTTCATCAATATGATACTGAAGTATTTACGCTGGCCTCGTTGCCAGATACAACTGAGATTAATGTATCAGTCACTAATGAAGAGTCGCTGACCCAGCAAGCAAATAGCAGTAGCGGGAGCAGCTCAGGGAGCTCTGGCACAGCAACTTCTGCACAAACTACAATTTCAAAATCAGAACTGGATTTATGGGACGAAACTTTATCCGCAATCAAAAGTATCCTAAGTAGTGACGGCACCGTCTCGATCAATAAATCTATCGGGACAATTGCAGTAACTGATACGCCACTAACATTAAACAAAGTTCGTCGTTACATCAATAAAACGAATGAAGCAATATCCAAACAGGTGACAATCAAGGTCGATGTTTATAATGTTGAAATAGACAATGATCATCAACTTGGGTTGGACTGGGAATTGATCTGGGAAACAGCAAAGCACTCAGCCACTATTGTTAGTCCAGCGTCGCCTATCGCCGTTGCTGCCGGGGAATTGTCAGCTCAGGTGCTGAGCAATTCAAGCGATTTTCGCGGCTCTCAGGCCATGATAAGAGCGATAAGTTCTCAAGGCAGGATTTCTTTAAAGAATTCGACTACCGTGGTTACGATGAACAACCAGCCGGTTCCGGTCAAGATTGCTGACGAAACAACGTACTTAAAAGAAGCTACGCAAGGACAATTGAGCTCGGCGGTAACTTCCACTACCTTAACAACTGAGCTAATACCCGGCAAAGTGATTACAGGCTTTTCTATGCACCTATTACCTAGAGTGCTAGATGCCAATCAATTGATGATTCAATATTCGATTAACATGTCTACTTTGAATGAGATCAAAAAGATTGAAAGCGGTACGTTATCTATCGAGGCGCCCAATGTGACAACACGAAACTTCATGCAAAAGTCATCATTGAAGTCCGGCCAAACATTGGTATTAACTGGATTTTCAAGCGATGAAAACCGTGTGAATGACACAACGTTTTTAAGCTCGCCTAATGGCATGAGAAATTCCAGAAACAGGAATGTAACTCTGATTATGATTACGCCTTATGTTTCAAGCGGCTTTAGTATTGACAATTAATGTAACCAATATATTTTGTGGAAGGCATTACTACCCTCCGGTAAATGCGGTAACATATACTTAATAAAAAATTTTTACAAATGAAATCAATCGACTATAAAGGCGCCGCCTATACAATAGGACTTCAGTGGGAAACCCTGGCCAACAAGTCTCAGTTAAAAGGAAAAATGTCTTCCGCAGGAATGAAAAGCGGTGTTCTGCGTGAAAAAAAAACACATGGATTACAAGTTGGCTTAACATTAAAGCAGTTCGAGAAACAATACTCGCTGGCTGCGATTGTTGCTAACAAGTCAAATGGTAAGAGCTTCATTCTGATTCAGCCGATAGATGACCACTACTGGTTGTTTGCATGTGCTAATCACATGGTCCTCCCGGGTGGGGATCGTTATATTGAAGATTTCGATGAAGTCGTCAGTATTGCTCATGAATTTACCTATTTAAGTCAATTTGAGATTTTTGCGCCTGAAGTCTTTCAAGGTGAATTTGACGGCAACTTGACAATCATGCCTGCCCCACTTGATGAGATTGCAGGTGACAAAGCCCTTGCGAACAATCAAAAAGACAGTTCTGCAATCATTGATGATCTCGATAAAGGCGGCGTGGATGCAAAAATTATCGGCTTAGTTTTTCTCATTGCGGCATTGGCTGGAATCACTTATTACCTCAATATGGAAGATGAACCTGAAGTTGTGGAAAATCCGGTTGATATAGCGGCCATCCAGCGCGACCTATCACAGAAGTCCGAATCAAGAGTGGTCGAACAATTAGCTATATCTAATTTTTTTTCTAATGCTCTAAAAATTGTTTTTACCAAACCTTTATATATAAATCATTGGTTTGCCTCACAGATAGATATTAGTAATGAAACTATTGCATATCAAATGACGAGAGCGGCCGGCGGATCAATTCATGGTTTGCGTTCTGGACTGGATCAATCAGCAACTGTTGCAATAGATGAAAGCAAAAATAATGCCCAAGTATCTTACCCCACTAAAAACACGAGTCAGTCATTGCAGCATCAGAAACTACCGAAGCTCCTGTTTTTTGAGTCTGCCAAAGATGACTTGATTGATTCAGCGCAGAAGCTAAACATAGCGTGGAAAATAGATGAAATCAGTGATGTCATCGCGATTGACGAAGTGCCAAGCGGCATCCCTTACCAATCACCTTATAAGACTGTGACATTTACATTAAATGGTGACAGCGTAACCCAATTAACCCTTATTCATGAATCATTGAAAAACGTAATTGGTTTGCGCTACAGAGTGGTAACCCTAATCCCTAATAATGAACACAAAATTGAAAGCTGGAGTATTTCAGGAGTTATTTATGCAAATTCATAAAAGAGTTAATACGTTCGCCATTTGGGCTAGCGCACTATCCTTAGCGGTGACTTCCGCTTATGCCTTGGCACAGTCAGAAGACGGAGATATTTTGGATGATATTCTTGGCTCCCCTGCAAAGACGGTTCCTTATTCAGAGCCTCAGAAATTATCGACTGCAAGTGAAGTGACTTTACAAAATAACCAGGCAGTTATGAACTTGCCGGCCCAGCAAAAACCAGCAGAAAACCCTACTAAACTCACAGCCATCGGTGACGGTATAAGCGCATCAATTGCCTCGAATAACGTGACGCTGGCGACCGGCGCCGATAACCAAAAAATCTCCGTCAGCACGGATAACATTGGTCTTGCAGTTGATGCCGGACACGCAAAAACTTCAGTGCCCTCGAATAATGTTGCGCTTGTGGATGCCGCGGTCAACTCAAACACCCTGGATACATCGGACAATCTTAAAATCACATCCGGCACCGGTAAAGCAAGCACATCAATCGCTAACGAAAAAACAACAATAAACGTAGCGCATGATGAGAACCCGTATGTCGATCCGACTAAAACTGGTCTGGCCAGCGAAAATACTAAGACTGAGACCGAGTCTCAGTCAATAGCCCAAAAGACTGATGAAAAAACAGCAGGAATCAAAGATAATCAATCTCTTATTCCAGGTATTCCAGTGAATCAATTGGAAGAAATAGCGCGATTCGATATGCTGGAGAATGTCGAATTGAGACGAGTCAAATTTTTAGAAAACAAAGTAGCTCGCTTAAAGCTTCAGCAAGAGATCCGGCAAATAGAAGCGGACTTAAGCAAGCCTCTACCTAAGGATTCTTTGGACTCCGAAAAAGAAAAAAATTTAAACGGCGGCCAACAAAAATCGTCGGGCTCACAAAACATCATTCCTCCTGACATAATTCAAAATAGCTCAGATCCTAACCTATTAGGTAATTTACCGGTGATTAATGGACCGATAGATTTACCGGCGCCAAAACCACGAGCATTTTCACCAGAGAAGGACGTTAAACTGAAATCAATCGAAGGTATTAATGACAAAATAACTACAGTCATTCAATACAAGGGAAAGTATTACACACTGAAAGTAGGTGAGCGCTTTAAAAAATGGAAAGTCGCGCAAATAGACCAAGACTTTATCTTGTTAAAAAAAGGCAAATTGACTGCTCGCATTGATTACTATTCCGGCCCTAAAGATGAAAACAACCTGGATACTCAAGTGGTACTCTCAAATCCTGGTGCGCCTGACGCACCATTGAATACACCAGTTTTTAAATTTCCATCTGTCAGCTTGCCTGGAGGCCAATAAGCATGGATATTTTAAAAGCACCTTCTGAAACAGAAGCGTTTCCTCATGTCTTATCAAGGCAAAATGGTATTTTCCCAAATCATAAGCACATCATTGTCCTTGGCATCAAAGAACAAGACACACAAAGCCAAGATATTTTAATCCTTGGCGTTTATGATCAGGGAAGCAACAAGGAACGTGACGCAATTATGGTGGAAATGTTGTCGCTCAAGCAAACAGCGATCAACAAAAAATTCAATGTGCAAACAGGCTGGGGCAGTGAAGAATTAGTGCAAATGCTTTATTCGCGCCACAATGAGCTGAAAGACGCCAATAAAAATAAACGCAACAGCACCAAAATTCAACAGGTTTTTAATAATTTGCTTGCTGATGCCAGAAGCAAAAACGCTTCAGACATTCATATTGAGGTACGCGTTAATGAGGCAGTAGTACGGTATCGGATTAACGGCGAACTTGTTGATATCACAGCTTGGTCAAATACATTTGCATACCGGTTTGCACAGGTTGTATATAGTGTAAACGCAGAAGAAGTAGATGTAACATTCAAACCAGATCAACCTCAAGATGGTGTAATTGACCGGTTAATAGGCGGAGAACGACTAAGAGTTCGGTTGGCCACTATCCCGGCGACACCAACAGGTTGTTTTGACGTTATTATGCGTATTTTGTCACTCGGTGGCTCCAATAATAATGATCAATCAATAGCCGTTGAACTGAAAGAATTGGGCTATAACGCGCAACAATCGAAAGCAATTCATGCCGGCGTTGCGAAACCTGTTGGAGCAACAATTATTGCAGGCACCACCGGCTCAGGAAAATCAACCACCTTAAAAAACTTGCTGTTGTCAAAAATCAATCAGCACGGCGGAGCTATAAAAGTGATTACGGTGGAGGATCCGCCTGAATATCATATCCCTGGTGCCACACAAGTTCCCGTGGTAAGAAATAAGAATATGCAGCATACCAATCCTTTTGGAACTGCTATCCGCGGCGCCATGCGGGCTGACCCTGATATTTTGATGGTTGGTGAGGTACGAGATGAAATTACCTCAGAGCTTTTAGTCAGTGCCGTTCAATCCGGTCATCAAGTCTTGAGTACTGTGCACGCCCCTTCTGCGATTAGTATTATCGAGCGATTGGTTAATATGGGTGTGACCCGGGACACTCTCGGCGCACCAGATTTCATTGCTTGCTTTATTTATCAGGGCCTCTTGCCGTTGCTGTGCCCACATTGCAAGGTATCAATCGAAGAAGTTTTAAAAGATGCCGGTCGGCACGGCGGATTCGACAGCGACATGAAGCTTCGTATTGAAAAAGTGACCGACATAAAAAACGATGACATATATTTTCGAGGTGCAGGCTGTGACAACTGTCATCACGGCATTATAGGTCGGACAGTTGTGGCAGAGGTCTTGCTGCCAGACAACAAAATTTTAAAGCTTGTCCATGATGGAAAAGATATTGAGGCTCAAGAGCATTGGCGACGTCATGGGGGTAGGCCAATTCTGGCTCATGGGATTGAAAAAATGAAAGCGGGCCTCGTATCTCCCGTTGATGTTGAATCAAGGCTTGGTCCGTTGACGCATCTATTGGTTATGGAAGACGGAATTTTAGATATAGACAGCGAGCTTGAGATTGCGGGTCCTTCAGAAGATATCGCCTCCAAACAGCGTCGAATAGACAAATCTGAATTGATCGATGGTCAAGTCGTCAATAATGTCTTTGATGAAGAAGACCATTTGGAAGCAAGTAAAGAATGGTTGTCGCATTTTGATAAAGATACGGAGCATCAGGCAGAAAATGACATGAACTTGAGGCATCTCGATTTTCAACCAGCTTCAGAAGAATTGGTGGAAATGGAAGCGTTTGTCAACGAAAGCCAGTTAAACGAACCAATCAATCACAATGAGGAAGATCAATCATCATCTGGTAAGCCCGCTGCAAATATTAAGTTAGAAGAGCTTGATTTTCTGGATGATTAGATATTGTAACCTAATATAAAAAAAGGGAAATTCATGTCACAAAGTTTTGAAGTCCGGTTTGCAAAATTTCAATTCGGTATCACCCAAAGAATAGGTATGTACCGCAAGATAATGGCGTTTGCCAAGCAAGGTGTTCCTTTATTTAATACCTTGGAGCTTTTTGAAAGGTCCTACCTGGAAAATAAAAAAGGCGACCCGCGCGCAGTCATTTTAGGTCAATGGATTTCGGAAATTGCTACAGGTAGCAATTTTTCTCAAGCATTAGTTGGTTACGCACCGGAAGCTGAAATTATGCTAATTGAATCTGGTGAGGTATCCGGCGATATGGAAAGCGGTTTAGACCAGGCAATTTTCGTCACGGAAAGCATTAAGAGGATTCGATCTGCCATCATAGGAGGGCTAGCCTATAGTCTCGTAGTGCTTTTATTGTTGCTCGGGATGATCGGAATGTTTGCCTTTAATGTTGTTCCGCAGCTAGTGGATGTAGTCCCGCCTGAAAAATGGACGGGGGCGTCGGCCACTTTATATAGCATGTCAATGTTCGTTAAGGATTACGGTATCTATTCTATTTTTGCTGTTATCGCTTCAATCATTGTGGCGCTCAAATCAATGCCTGTGTGGGTTGGGAACAGCAGGGAGTTTGCCGATTACTTGCCCCCCTGGTCTATCTATAAAATTATTCAGGGATCAGTTTTCTTAATCTCACTGTCTTCTTTGATGAAAACCGGCGTTTCTCTTAAAGACTCCCTCGTTAAACTCCAAGAAAACTCATCAAAATATACGCAATATTACATTGACTTAATGCTGGATAAACTGTCGCTTGGTGAGACAAATGGTGATAGTTTGAACGTTGGCTTATTAGATAACGATGTCTCGACAGACATTAAGTTGCTAGGCAGCGTGTCTGACTTTGATGAAATAATGATGACAATAGGTAAAGAATCGATAGCTACAAATGTCGACAAAATATCGACTACAACAAAAGCACTGGGTAATGTCATTCTGATTGCGACAGCTATTTATACGGGGTTCACATATTATGCTTTTTACACACTAACGTCATCTTTAACTTGATGTTTTACTAACTCAAAAATTATCGGTTATTTAATAAAGCAATTTTGACAAAATAAAGTATTAACAAGAATAAAGAGTCCTGTTAATATAAGTTGTGTATCATATATTATTTAAATTATTTTTCATGACTTTGGAGATGAAAATGAAGAAGGCACCCGCAACAAAAAGACAATTGGGTATGACCCTGGTTGAATTATTGCTCGTTATTGGTATCGGCTCTCTGATCGTTGTAGGCGGCATCGCCTTGTTTGGCTCAGCTTCAGACAAAAATAAAGGCACACGACTCGTTCGTGACTTTGGCGTGCTGACAGCTACTGCAAGCAGTATGTATGCGAACTCACCAAACTACGCGGGCATCAGTAACACAGTGCTAATCAACTCACGTGGCTTGCCAACCTCGATGGTGAGCGGCACAAACATCGTCCATCCTTGGGGTACAATTTCAGTCGCGCCGGCAAGTGGCAACACTCAATATACTGTCACTTATTCATCGGGGATTCCGAGCGAAATCTGCGTCAGTTTTGTAACATCTACAATCAATTCTGTGGATGGCATAAAAGTTGATGGAACGGTTGTGCCGCCAAATAACGCTGTTTCCATAGCAACCTCGAAATGCGGATCCAGTACCGCGGGTCCAATTATTGTAACCAACCAATAATCCCTTCGGTTTTTTGTCGGGCTATTCAATACCCGCTTAATGCGGGTATTGTTTTAATTCGGAGCTGTAAAATTGACTGCTTTTACTGATATCTTAAACAACTTTGTTATCACGGACGCTTATTGTTCTCTGTCTGATAAAACAGAGAAATTAGGTGATTATGTCTCTCCTGGCATGACGCCAGCTCCAGACCCTTTGCGCCCTTTTTTGGATGACATTAAGCGCAAAATCAACGGTCAAACCAATGATGAGTTTTCGTTGCGCTATGAAGGTGAAGTATTTCGCTGCAGCAAAATTAAAACGGTTTTGGGCGATTTTCTTCGTTTGCGTCGTTTGCCAACTGTTGCACCGGACATAAACAAATTAGGCATACCATCCTCAACTCAAAGAGTCCTGTTGTCCTCAAGCTTTAACTCAGGAGGGCTAATTGCCGTAGTCGGGATGCCAGGGCAGGGGAAAAGCACCACATGTGCCGCGACTCTCGTTAAGCGACTTAAGAAATTTGGTGGAATGTGTATCACCCTTGAAGACCCTGCTGAAATACCTCTTCAGGGACGCTATAACAATGGAATTTGTTTGCAAATTGAAGTTTCAGACGAAACCGGGTATGCCAAGGCCATAAAAAAAGCCATGAAGGATTATCCTGCAAAAGAAAATTTGATGCTTTATGTGGGGGAAGTTCGCGATGGATTTGCTGCAAAGCGAATGTTGGACGCTGCAAATGATGGGCGCTTAGTGTTGACAACTTTTCACGCGAAAGACATCCTTTCTGGCCTAGAAAGAATTATAGCGCTGGCTAGCAGTGAAATAAGCGAAAGCCTTGCGAAAAACTTACTGGCGTCCAGCTTAAGAGCGATTATTTTTCAGAGTTTGGAAAACAATCAGGTTAGAACAAAAGTCTTAATAAATACTTTGTCCGTATCTGGATACTTACAGTCTGGCAAGATCAAACAAATCTCTAGTGAACTGGATCGACAAGAGAATCTGCTCAAACGTGGAATGCCTATCGAGGATGTAATATCAGCGAATCTTTAACCTGAAACGGAGCAGAATATGAAATCCTTTAAAAATCAATCAGGATTCACGCTTGTTGAGCTGATTATGGTCATGGGGTTGCTCATGCTAGCTTCCGCTTTAGCGATCCGGACCCAAGTTATTGAAGCTCAACGACTACGTGCTGATGCGATGGGCAAAGATATTCAAACTTATAATTCGGCGGTTAGAAGCTTCATGGTAGATAAAGGTGCGTCATCCGTTGGTAACTATGCCGGCGTCAATTGGCTTAAACATGCTGGAAGCTGTGCTGCTGGCAGCGCCTCAAAAGCATATCTTCCTTGCGGATTTCAATCGAAGACCAAATGGGATAAGACCTTTGTCACAAGAATTGCATTCACTGGCGGCGATTATGTTGGGACCACTCAGTTTTCACCAATTTCAATCGGCGGTGTTGTTCGACTCGATTTAGCCAACCGTGCAGCCAGTAAAGCAACAACGACAAACTCAGCTAATGGAGCGCCGATAGGTGGTGATAGCTATACGGTTGACGGCGCCGGACGAATTATAGCGAGAGCAACGACAAACCCGGGTATTGACCCATGGCTACGAAGAGATGGCTCTAATTCCATGTCAGGCTCTTTAAACATGGGTGGAAACTCTATTAGTAGCGCTTTAGATATAAATGCAACCCGAAACATTGTGGCTAACAACAATATCACGGCTGCTAGAAATTTAAGGGCAAATTCAAGTATTACCGCAGGCCAAGATATTTATGCCAGCCGTAATATTACAGCAGCTGTAAACCTCAGGGCTAACCGGGATATAAGCGCAGGAAGAAATATATCTGCAACAAACAATATGTATGCGAGAGACTATTGGATTAGTAGAAAAGGTAAGTATGCCAGCCAAGGCGTTCACTATATGACAATTGCCAGAAATGGTAATTATGTACCTAAACCAGCTTGCAATAGTTCTATCGGATCATCGCCTCAAGTATTTGTCACGCCAGTCATGTACTCCGATAACTCTAATGGTAGAGCAATTGGTGCGGTTCAGGTATGGGCATCCAATGCAGGTTCTAGTTGGCGAATCAATATTCGAATTCTTGTCTCATCAGGCTGGGTTTCAGCGCCCTCGTCATATCGTTTAGCGGCTGTCTCAACGAAATGCAGCTAAGGTTTTTATGACTAAGAACGGACACTTTATTACAAATAGCTGTTTTGCTGCGCTGACCTATTGGAGTAATGAAAATGGGTGGTTCGCGCTTGGTGTTATTGCCGGCGCACTGGCGCCCGACTATCTTGAAATTACTTTCCGCAATCCGTTTAGTAAAAATGGGTATAGTCGCACCATTCCTCACCGGACAATAACACATTGGTGGCCACTTTGGTTGATACTTTGGTATTACGCCCCTCCCCTAGAGCAATGGGTTGCATATGTTTTTTTAGCCTCGTTTGGTGTATCGCTTTACATCGGCCAATTAATTGCAGGCTATGCAGTAGGTGGAATAATTCATTTGATTTGCGATGCCTTTTCACCTTCCGGGATTCCCACTTATTTACCCTTCTCAGCAACACGAATTGGAGCTGGTCTTTATACGACGGGTAAAAACGAATGGCGAATAGTAATGCCGATGGCCATATTGAGTGGCTTATTCCTGTATTCGCAAAACACATTCGTCATTTCTCAATTTTTGCCATCACGATGGGTTCAAACTATTCTTCAGTTAATTACTTAGCTTTTATCAAATCAAGCGTAAAACCCTGTCGCTTTAGGGCGGGGATGTAAGCGACTTTGTTGAATGAGTGTATTAACAAAATTCTATTTGCTTGTTACCATGAAATCATGAAACAAACGGTTCGCAAAGCCTATCAATTCCGCCTAACGCTCAAGCCTGAGCAAATCTCGCAATTGGTTGCGTACACGGGCAGTTTACGTTTTGTCTGGAACAAGGCGCTGGCGATGAACCTGCATCGGCTGGAGGCGAAACAACCGGTGCTTTGGTACCAGGAACTGAATTTTTTCGCCAACCTGTGGAAGCAGTCAGCTGATTATGGGTTCTTGAAAGAACTGCCGTCCCAATCCTTGCAACAACGACTAAAAGATCTGGACCGGGCGTTTAAGGATGCGTTCGATAAAACCCAGTCGGGTAAACGGATCCCGGTCTTCAAGAAAAAAGGCCGGAACGTGGATTCGATTCGCTTTCCTCAAGGGTTCAAAATCGATCCCGGCAGCAACCGGCTGTTTTTACCGAAACTGGGCTGGATCCATTATCGCAACAGCCGCAAGATCGATGGCTTGGCGAAAAACATCACGGTTTCCCGAGTCGGCCGGCACTGGTATGCCTCTATTCAGGCCGAAAAAACGATTGAAATAACACCCCACCCCGCCACCTCGATCATTGGCGTCGACCTGGGGGTTAAACGATTAATCACACTGTCCAACGGCCGGTTTTACCCGGGGCAAGCCACCGGAAAGCGCCTCGCCGGGAAACTGGCGAAACTGCAACGACAGCTAAAACATAAAACCAAATTTTCCAACAATTGGCGTAAACTCCAAGCGAAAATCGCCCGACTGCATGAGCGTATGGCCCATGCCCGGAAGGACACCCTGCATAAAGTCTCGACCGAACTGAGCAAAAACCACGCAGTGATCGTTGTCGAAGACTTAAAGGTCAAAAACATGTCCAAATCTGCCAAAGGGACGCGGGAGAAACCCGGGCGCCAAGTGAAAGCGAAATCAGGCCTAAACAAAGCGATACTCGAGCAAGGCTGGGGCACCCTGGTCAATTTCCTGGACTATAAACAGGCTTGGCGAGGCGGTCAGGTGATTAAGGTCGACCCGCGGCACACCAGCCGGCAATGTCCGCGCTGTAGTCATACCGCCCGGGAAAACCGTCGAACCCAGACTGATTTCCAATGCGCCAGCTGCGGATACCGGAATAACGCCGATGTCGTCGGCGCAAAAAACGTATTAACCCGAGGACACAGGGTGTTAGCCGGCTTAGCGCCCGCCATACCCGTCGGGAGCTAGTCTGTGAAGTGAACGGTGCAGTCAAGGCCGTCAGCAGCAGAAACCGGCCGAACGCGGTGACGCAAGTAGGCTCCTGAGTGTCACTGAACACACGGGAATCCTCGTCTCTTTAGGGCGAGGAGGATGTCAAATATTGCTCCCGTAAACTGACCGCGGGAGCAAGCGGCTTAGTTAAACAAACTTTTAATTGTTTGTATCGAATTTAATCCTATCAATTAATAGAACGGTATCATAAATTGAGTCTCCAGCATCTTCCAGTTGGATTTCATACTCACCTTGACCGGCAGAAATTGGGACCTCCATGGATACTGATTTCCAACCAGTCCATCCCACTGTGCTATCTCCACCTGGAAAATCAATGCCGGAAATAGGGGAAAATTGAGCTGAATTAATAGTTTCATTAGCAAGTGTGGTTACGCTTCCATTTGGCGCTTTCAACTTAATAGTCAGAGAGTCATTGAATTGCGTGCCTACCCATTCCGGATATTCCTCGCTAATAAAGGCGTATTTAAAAGAAATCGGGATTGCTGAAACACCTTCTTGAACTTGAAATCTCTGAGTCAACGTTCCACTGGTTTGGGTGCCCGCAGGCCCGGTGCTCGCATACCCCATACGATCAAGATCCTGCGGGGTTATATCACCTAGATTGAGCACCGTTATTACAGTACCGTCATAATCCCAAAGTCTCATATTTTTATCTTCAAAGCTGCCGTCAAACACAGCTTCAAAAACATCTATTCGACCCGCTCCTACTTGCGCACCTGGCAATGGCTTTGCTGATTTTTTTAGTCTTTCCTCTACCTCTGAAGCCGTTAACTCTGGTGATCGCGCCCAAACAACAGAAGCTGCTCCAGCAACAATTGGCGATGCTTGTGATGTACCGTTTGCAAAAAAATAATCGTAATCAAAAATACATCTATTGCAAGTAAATTGCGCTGGAAAAGTGGACAAAATTTCTTCACCAGGTGCAGCAATATCTACCCAAGGCCCATATTGACTAAATGAAGCTCTTGCATCATTTGAATCAGTTGCAGCAACCGCTATCGCAGTTGGACATGCTGCTGGATAGTGCTTATCTATTCCTCCTGAATTACCAGAAGCAGCAACAACCATGCCGCCACTCGAAGTAATGTACTCGACCGCTTGACATACGGTCGTAATCGCAGCTTTCACTTCTTCCAAGCAGTTTCCTTCTGGAATAATGCCAAGACTTTCTTTTAATCCGCATAGTAACCCTGCTGACTTGGCGTCTGCTGTAAAACCACCACTGACATTAATGATTTTTGCGCCTGCCTCGGCAGAAAAAGTTATCCCATCAGCAAGAGCATTATAGTAAGGCGCATTCCCGAAGGCATTTAACACTCTCACTGCTAATATTTTGCTATTCCAGACTACTCCAGAAATGCCCAGGTTATTGTCTGTCTTTGCACCGATAATACCAGCAACATGAGTGCCGTGGCCATTTAGATCATCTGGAAGCATATCGCCATCAACAAAGTCTTTACCATTGATTATTTGACCGACTAAATCAGAATGATCAAGATCCACTCCTGAATCTACCACAGCAACGAGTTTATTTCCTCTAGCAATATACCAAGCCTCATCCACACGTATCTTAGACAAATAATACTGGTCTCCAAGATAAGGGTCTGAAGACGAGAGCGACTGAAGCATATTGCCGTAATATGTCAAATCTGCAGCTATAATTTCCGGATTTTCTTGTAAGTTAGCAACTATCCACACTAGCTCAGTTAAAGACCCAGGTGTGGTCAATAATTTGATTTGATAATCTCCAAAAAGTGGCCTTGAGCCTATGATTTCACCGCCTATGCCGGAAATTATTTGATCGATTTGCTCTTCAGTTGTACTGTCACCAACTTTAATATTGATGATATCTTTTGATACAGTAGGACCAAATGAGGTTGTAAAACCATTTTGTTCAATTTCATCTTCACTGATTATCTTGAATCCAACTGGATATTTTGTTAAACACAGTTTCCTGGGTTCGGATTCAGTTTCAATTCCATTGACTACTGCAACAGCTAAAATATTAAAGCAGTCACCAGAGCCTTTGCCATCAGTAGAAATGGTAAATTGACCGCTGAACACAAAATCATCTGCTTGAAGATCACCATTTAGGCCATTATCAGACAGTGAGTAAGTTGCCAAAGAATCTAAGTCGCGGACAAAAACATCGCTGATAAATTGCTGACCCTTCCCCGCAACACTAGCCGTAAGTAACACCGGTTCTGATGAGTTGACAGAAAGAGTGTTTGGGGAGGCTAAGGGAGAAAACACTTTTACTTCAGATTGAATGTCACTTGCAACTCTCACTTTGGCAAATGTTGTTGTTGCCTGACCTGTTTGAGCAATGGTTGCAGTCGTTATGATTGTGTATTCACCTTCCACTGATGGTGTAAGCTCTTGCGCTAACACCGTGCTAAACTTCGAAGATTTGGTATATGAGAGGCCGTTGATGTTAGGCGACGCGGAAAGTCCGTTATTTGGAGTAATTGTTTGAGAAACGTTAACGGTGTAAGAACTTCCACTTGGAGGAGCAAAGCCTAATGAGGTTGCAATATTTTTCTTTTTATTTAGGGCAAATGCTTGACTACTCGGTGATGTATCCAAGGTAACTGCTTCACTTGGACATGCATCAATTTCATCAACACTTCCATCACAATCATCATCGAAGTTATTTCCACAAATCTCAGTACCTTTAACCTGGAAATCAATTTCACCTGTCTGACCACCTGGATTTGTCGCAATAACCTTTGTCATGCCTGGATTAATCTCAGCAGGAATCACAAATAAGGCATCATGTCCTGTTGCCTCTAAAATTTCAGCGCCTGCCCCTGAAACTGAAATATCTAAATTCATGGCGCCAAAACCGTAGCCAGAAATTGTCACTTCTTCGCCGGGTGCGCCGCAAGCTGGCATAATCGATGAAACACTAGGTGGTCGAAAACCCTCTGCGAACACTTCATGTGGAAAACTGAACGATAGGGCAAAAACTCCATACCCCAACAATTTATAATATGAGTTTTTTGTACTCTTCATTATATCTCCTTTATTGTTTAGGCCGTAATCGGCTTTCTATGAACCCCAAAAAGCAGTATTGAGCAACTACAAAAGCCACAGCTTCTTAGGCAGCTTATTTTATATACTAGGATGAGATGTTGAACAATACAAATTTTAGGATAATTTACACCCTCCCTTCCCTGCTACTTTTTTGCTTGTTCCTGCAACTAGCGGACTCTTACCGCTTGACCCATTTCCAAGAAAATAAGCGCGGATGCTTATCGACCCGCCGGCGACGTTGCGTGTTCTGGTTAAAATCTTTCAAATTCGCATAAACACTTAATCTGCATGCATTAATGTGATTTAATAGTTATATGATACAACAGAAAGCGTACAAATTCCGATTCTACCCGACCTGCGATCAAATCGAGCAGTTGAGTCGTGAGTTTGGCCATGCGCGCTTTGTGTGGAATCATGCCCTGGCACTGCGGAGCAAAGCCTATCGGCGCCGAGGCGAATCGATCAATTATGTCGGCCTGTCGAAACATTTCACTCACCTGAAAAAGCAAACGGTTTTCGCCTGGTTAAAGGATGCTACCGCCTCCTGTCTGACGCAAAAGCTGATTGATCTGGACAAAGCCTTTAAAGGTTTTTTCAGGGCCAGGCCGATTATCCGCGGTTCAAGAAAAAACAGCACAGGCAAACCGTGCGTTACCAGCTGGACCAGCGCATAGTGGCGTCCCACTATCGGGCCGGTGAGTTTCTGAAGATGTGGGCGACAAACTACTCCTGCGTTTGCTGTATTCGCGGCGTCCTGCCGCTTAGCGACACACCCACAGGCAGCTTAACCGAATGGCTTCTAAATTACTTTTAAATTACAGGCAAATTATGTCGACATATGAACCTACTCGAACCAAAGCTACTGAACAGCGATATAACAAATTAGCGAATCAGTTGTTAATTCGATTTAACCGGCATAACGGTTATTCATGGATGGAAGACCCTATCGCAGTTTGTCACTGGTATGGCAATCAACGACACTTGTTTTCAAAATCCACTTGGCGACAATACCGTGCTGCCCTTCGATTCTATTTTGACAAAATGAACTTCCCTGATGCAGCTGCCGCGGTCAAGCAGCTTGATCTAAGTCCATGTCAAAGAAAGACTTTGAAAGGCCCCGGGCAAAAATTAAAAAAAGTTAACCGCCAGGATATGGATCAAATCATTAATGAGCTTGGCAATATGCATCGTAAAAGTGAGTACGATAGTGTTGTTATAACCTGGCTGTCTGCCGGTCTTTTGGTTGGTTTACGCCCTATTGAATGGAAGGATGCTCGCCTTGATGGAACTCGACTGATTATTCGTAATGCCAAAGCAACCAACAGTCGTGCTTGCGGTGAATACAGAGTTTTAGATCTTAAACATTTTGATCAAATTAATTTTTCAATGATCCAGGAAATGCTATCAATTATTGAGAATGTAAATAATTTCGATTCGTTTTACAAAATATGTTCCAATCATCTCTATCGAATTAATAAAGCAATTTGGTCTGGGAAGAAGCGGCGCATAACCCTGTACTCACCCCGACATCAATTTGCTGCAAATGCCAAATCAAGTGGTCTATCCAAAGTAGAAATTGCAGCATTAATGGGACATGCCTCAGATCAAACGGCCGGATTTCATTACGGTAGAAAAGCATCAGGAGACCGACTAATTGTGATCCCTGCTAACGAGGATAATATGAAGCATGTTCGACAAATTGCTTCTCATGAGATTTCATTTTCTAATGACAAAAGATCCGCTAATGATTCAAACAGTGTCTAACAAATTCAGTGTAACGGTTACACTACTTTTCTCGTCTATTCTACCCGCTATTATTTTGCTGGATAGTAGCGCCTTTTATTTGTGAGTATAAACTATGGATACTATTTTAAATTTTCCTTGGAACGCAATTGACCCTGCTAATATGGACTTACCTGATCTTAGTGAGGACGTATTAATTGCATGGGATAGCTCGACCGATGTACATCGCTCTACTTATCGCGGAGCAGTTTATCTTGCTAGGGACGAAGATAAAAATTTGGCTTGGTTTGATTCTGTATCGAACGATTTACTTTATCGCTTAACCGACGAGGACGCTCCAACACATTGGTCGTTATTCCCGGATGCGCCTCAGCCTATAGAATAAGTGGAGCTGATTTTTTTTCAATCGGAGCGGTCAATTAGAGCCTGTTACTACAAGATATAGTAGAAGATTTCAGGGTGTATTACAATATGTAGTGGACAGACGTTCTAACTGACTACTTCATTTTTTGATTACGACAGCATTAAATTGCCCCCCCGCTTATCAATTTCTTTCACCTATGACTTTATACGGCTAAATTTTTTTCTCAAAAAAAAATCCTTATACTTTTCAATTGGATACAGAGATTTTTCATATTATCCATATTTAATTTACAACTCTCATTTTTTTATGCTCTTTTCCCTAAATAGCTTTTACCCTTTGATTTTTCAAGGATTTTTCTAAGGTGTAAAAAATTGATAACGCATTAGCGCTGAGTGTGACCATTACGCTATTGTGATTCTGACATGTTTTATTGATTCAATTTGTGTGATTCGAACGGCTAGTGTAATGGTTACACTCGCGTCTATTGGTAGATCGAATTCCTAAGACAAAGCCTTTATAACTGAGTGTAATGATTACACTCATTGAAAAACTGCGATCCTAATTCCTATTTTGCCAAGCATTTTGCGCCTTCAGACCGTCAGTGTAATGGTTACACTCCCGTTTATTGATCGATCAAATTCTTAAACCAGAAAGCTTTTGTCGGTCAGTGTAATCATTACACTGACTAGCTTCTGCAACCATATATTTGCTACTTGCAGAGTGTATCAATCGATGAGTGTAATGATTACACTCATTAAAAAATTGCGATTCTATATCACTATTTGCCGAGCGATCTGTACTTTCAGAGCGTCAGTGTAATGGTTACACTCGCGTCTATTGGTCGATCAAATTCTTAAACCAGAAAGCTTTTGTCGGTCAGTGTAATCATTACACTGACTAACGGCTGAAACCATCAGAGTGTATCAATCGATGAGTGTAATGATTACACTCATTAAAAAATTGCGATTCTGTACCTTCAGACCGTCAGTGTAATGGTTACACTCGCGTCTATTGGTCGATCGAATTCCTAAGGTAAAGCCTTTATAGCTGAGTGTAATCATTACACTGACTAACGGCTGAAACCATATAGCTTCTATTCGCAGAGTGTATCAATCGATGAGTGTAATGATTACACTCATTAAAAAATTGCGATTCTATATCACTATTTGCCGAGCGATCTGTACTTTCAGAGCGTCAGTGTAATGGTTACACTCGCGTCTAT